>JAFQGY010000193.1 GCA_017415325.1 Clostridia bacterium | reverse complement strand
TTGGTGACCACCCAAACCAGCCCAGTTAAGGGGGGAGGGGTGGGAGGTCTCGGAGGGCAGGGGAGGGGGGATGACGCGGCACCTGAGCGACAATTTCCCCCCTCCCTTGTCCTCTGAGTCCCGTCCGGAAGGACACCCCCTCTATGGTCATAGAGAAAACAAACCCGCTGTAAGCAGAAGTCAAATAAAATCTCCCTTCCCAAAAGAAACAAAACTTTGTTAGTGTAGAGAACCCTGTACCAAATGAAAGTCCAATTTCCCTTGGAAGGTTATCGAGAAAACAACACTTCAGATTGCACAACCCGCCAAAATGTGCTATAATATAGAAAGAAACTTATGAAAAAGGAAAAAACAGTCAAGAGAAATGAACAAATCCAACATCAAAGAATACCTCGGTACCAAGGATCTGTACCTGAAAATGGCCCGGATCGCCATTCCGGTTTCCCTGCAGCAGCTGATTACCGTGGGCATCAACCTCATGGATACCATTATGCTCAGCAGTATGGGCGACGCACAGCTTTCCGCTTCCTCTCTGGCGGGACAGTTCATCACCCTGTTCCAGATCTGCTGTATGGGCATCGGCATGGGGGCTTCCGTGCTGACCTCCCGGTTCTGGGGGATGCAGGATATGAACTCCCTGAAAAAAGCCATTACCATCATGCTCCGGTTTCTGCTGGTGTTCGCAGGCGTATTCACCGTCGCCACCATTGCCGCACCGGCCATGATCATGAAAATCTATACCCCCGATCAGCCGCTTATCGACTACGGTGTGATCTACCTGCGCTGGATGATTCCCACCTACCTGTGCATGGGTCTGTCTCTGACCTGCACCATCGTCCTGCGTACCGTGGGACAGACGCTGATTCCCCTGATCTGCTCCGTCTGTGCCTTCTTTGTGAACGTGTTCTGCAACTGGGTGTTCATCTTCGGGATGCTGGGAGCGCCGAGAATGGAGATCGCCGGGGCGGCACTGGGGACACTGATTGCCCGTATTTTTGAGCTGACCTTCATCTGCGGCTATTTCTTCTTCATCGACAAGCGGATCCGCTACCGTCTGCGGGATTTCTTCATGCACACCCGGGATCTGGTGAAGGAATATTTCCGGGTCAGCATTCCCGTGCTGGTCAGCGACTCCCTGCTGGCACTGGGCAACAACGCCGTGGCCATGATCATGGGACGGATCGGGGAAGCCTTCGTGGCCGCCAACTCCGTCACCACCGTGGTGCAGCAGCTTTCCTCCGTCCTGACCACCGGTATTTCCAACGCCAGCGGCATCATCACCGGTCATACCATGGGGGAAGGGGATTACGAAAAAGCACAGAAGCAGGGGTATACCTTCCTGTTTCTCGGTTTCCTCATCGGCTGCGGGGCGGCGCTGGTGATCCTGCTGCTGCGGGCGCCCATCATCAACTATTATGAAGTATCCGCCGAAGCCAAGGCCATTGCATGGGATCTGATGGACGCCATCACTATGATTATCATCTTCCAGTCCATGAACTCCATCCTGACCAAAGGGGTTCTGCGGGCCGGCGGGGACACCAAATTCCTGATGGCCGGGGACATTCTGTTCCTGTGGGTGGCCTCCATTCCGCTGGGGTATCTGGCGGGTCTGGTGTTCCACTGGTCTTCCTTCTGGATTTACACCATGCTGAAGATTGACCAGATCATCAAGTGCATCTGGTGCTATTTCCGTCTCCGCAGCGGGAAATGGCTGAAAAAGATCAAAAAAGCAGGCGAATAACGAACCATACTCATACAGCAGGAGAAGCCTATGAAAACAAACCGTACCATCGGTCTGGACATCGGAACCACCACCATCAGCGCCGTTCTGCGGGACACGGAAACCGGAGCGGTGCTGAAGGTACAGAATATTCCCAACGACACAAACCTGCCTTCCTCCCACCCATGGGAGCATATGCAGAACCCGGAACAGATCCGGGAGAAAACAGAAGCACTGCTGACAGACCTGTGCCGTGACGGGGCGGATGCCATCGGGATCACCGGCCAGATGCACGGGATCCTGCACACAGACCGGGAAGGCAGGGTGCTTTCTCCTCTGTACACATGGCAGGATGGCCGGGCAGGACTGGGGGCGGTTTCGGCCTGCGGGGAGATTCTGTCGAAAACCGGATACAGAACTTCCGCCGGATACGGACTGGCCACCCATTTTGCCCTGATGAAAACGGGAGAAGTACCGGAGGATGCCGCCTGTCTCTGTACGGTCATGGACTATATTGCCATGGGTCTGTGCGGCCTTTCCCGTCCTGTGATCCACGCCACCAACGCCGCTTCTCTGGGGCTGTACCGGATGGATGCGGATACCTTTGATGTCCGGGCGGCGGAAGTGCTGGGAATGGACAGTGCCATACTGCCGGAAGTGACAAACCGCTGCCGGATTCTGGGGGAATGGAAGAATATCCCGGTTGCCGCCGCCATCGGGGACAATCAGGCCGCTTTTCTGGGTTCGGTGCAGGACAGAGACCGGACGGTGCTTGTGAATATCGGCACAGGCAGCCAGATCACCATGACCTGCGGCAGGGATGCCCCCATTCTCACCGGTTCCGTGGAAACCAGACCCTTTCTGGAAGACAGCCGGATTCTCAGCGGCTCGGGTCTGTGCGGCGGACGGGCCTATGCCATACTGGAAAAATTCTTCCGGGGATATGCTGCGGCTCTGGGACTGCCGGACACCGAACGGTACGACGTACTGAACCGGCTGGCGGAAAAGGGACTGGCGGAAGGGAAGATCCTGTCGGTACGCACCACCTTCTGCGGCACCCGGGAAGATCCGGACATGCTGGGGCAGATCACAGATATCGGGGAAAACGACCTGACCCCGGAGGGACTGGCGGCGGGCGTGCTGAACGGTATGGTGCAGGAGCTGTATGGTATGTATGATGCCGTCGGCAGCGGAAAGGCGGAGATTCTGGCGGCGTCCGGCAATGCGGTGCGGAAAAATCCCGTACTGCAGCGGATCCTTACAGACACCTTCGGCATGCCGGTGCAGATTCCGGACCATACGGAAGAAGCGGCATACGGTGCGGCGCTGTTCGCACAGATGGCGCTGGATACCGGAACGGACTGCAGATAAATCAAGCAAAAAAATCAACATAGCCGATTGCAAAACTCAGAAAAAACGATATCCCGCACTCGAAAACCGGCTACGGTGAGCAGGGTAGATGGTCCCCCACTTACTACGTAAGTGAGAACTCGCTCTACTATTTCTGATGTTTTGCAATTCCTATATATAGTGGCACATGGAATTGCAGTCACTATATCCAGCCAAACCCATTCCAAAAGTTTTTGCGGAGCTTTTTTCAAAAAGCGACCGTTCCCCCTGTACTGGAGTTTTGCAATCGGTTAACAGAATCAACAGAAAAGGAGACACGACATGCTGCCGATCACTTTACAGAATACCCCATGGACGCTGGCGTTTCCGGTGGGAGAGGAAGGATGCCAGTTCCGGTATGAACGGGACGGACACCCGGTACTGGAAGCGGAATACACCGAAGGAACCCTGCGGATCTCCGCCCTGTTCACCGCACGGGAAGAAGCGCTGACGCTGACGGGCGAAGCAGCCACCGGCGACCGGATCCGGTTTGTATACCAGCCCTGGCGGATGGAGCTGTACCGGAATGACGCAATTCTGGATGAGGAATGGCCCTTCGGGGATCCGCTGTTTGCGGAAGGTACCCTGGTACACTGCGCCGGCGGACTGACCCTGGAACCGGTACCGGAAAAACCGGCGGAACCGGATGTGCTGGGCGGCTTCACCGGTGCGGAAGGCTGGATGCCCGGCTGCGGCGTGTTCGTAGGAGACTACATGCCCTATGCCCACGGAGACAGATACCATGTACTGTACCTGAAAGACCGGCATCACCACAGAAGCAAATGGGGCAAGGGCGCACACCAGTGGGAACACCTGTCCACCGCAGACCTGATCCACTGGGACATTCATCCCATGGCAGTGGAAATCGACGATCCTGCCGAGGGTTCCATCTGCACCGGTTCCTGGATCTGTCGGAACGGAAAGCACTGGCTGTACTACACCGTGCGCATGTCCGACGGTTCCTCAGCCCCCATCCGCCGTTCCGTGTCGGAGGACGGTTTCCACTATACCAAAGACAGAGCCTTCGGTTTCACCCTCAGCGACAGGTACACCGGCGCCTCCGCCAGAGATCCCAAGATTGTACAGGGGGAAGACGGTCTGCTGCATATGTTCGTGACCACTACCCTGAAAGCAGAGGGAAAGGGCTGTCTGGTGCATCTGACTTCCGAAGACGGGGATACCTGGACAGAAACGGATCCCATCTACATTGCCCCCGATGCCAATGAACCGGAATGCTCGGACTATTTCGCTTTCCGTGGAAAGTATTATCTGATCTTCAGCCACCACGGCGTCGGACAGTACCTGGTTTCCGACAAGCCTTTCTCCGGCTGGAAGACCCCGAAGGAGGCGAAGATTCCCTGCCATTCCGTCCCCAAAGCAGCCGTGTGGAACGACCGGATCCTCTTCGCCGGATTCAAAGGAGAGGGCGGCTATGCAGGCACCATGACCTTCCTGGAAGCCAAAACGGATGATAACGGCGAGTTCACCTATATCCCCGTACGGGAAATGCAGAAATAATCCATAAACAGAAACAGCGTACCAACCGGAAAATTGCGGTGATACGCTGTTTTTTGATGTATTGTTTTCTTTCCGATTTATTTCCCCGAACGCAGAGTCCACAGATACCATGCCCCGTAGGCCGAAGCACAGTCTGCCGTCTCTTCCGGAATTTCCTCAGCCGGGATGCCGCCGTCGGCCAGCAGAATCCGGTAGGCACTGCGGAAGGGATCCGATCCGGCAATGCAGACAGGGCGTCCGTCCCTGATCAGGCGGGTCACATCTTCCTGCAGCAGAATCCCCATCAGGAATGCATACAGTTCCTCCGCCGTCAGCCCGCCGATGGACTTGTCCAGAATCCGCACCTTGAACAGAGCCTGTGCCATGCCGTATTCCCGGGCAAGGGCATATCCCCGGCGCAGCTGATCCGGATCGGCCGTTTTCGGGTACGCCTGTCCCACGGAAGCCTGCAGAATGGTGTGTTCCGCCGCCGCACGCAGCAGTTCTCCCGTGAGGGAAGTGTGGAACGCAGTGATCCGTCCGGCGTCGTCCAGAGAAACCGTTTTCATGTGGGAACCGGGCAGTACAAAGGTGCGCTCTCCCGCAATCCCCAGTCTGGCGCAGATCCCGGCCAGCTCCGTTTCTTCCCCCCGCATGATGTCCATCCCGGCCAGCAGATCCAGCGGTACATCAGCAGCGGACGGAGGAAGAACGGCAAAGGTTTTCACCCCCGGCACAAACCAGAAGGGTATATCGGAAATACCCGGCAGAGAAACCGGCACCATCGCCTCCGCCAGTCCCGCAAAGGAGATGGGAGCGGCCGCATGGGGACAGCTGTACAGACCGGTTTCCGATCCGATCATACCGGAACAGACAATGGCGTCCACGGAACAGCCGGCAGTCAGCTCTGCGGCAGCGTCGGCAACGGCAGTATGGAACCGGGCTTTTCCTTCCGGCTGCAGGGTGTCGCGGATGCCCATGGACAGCTTCCGGCGGGCAAGGATTTCCCCGTTGTCCAGCAGATACAGGCGGGTGTTGGTGGTGCCGCCGTCAATGGTCAGTATCATAGCAGTCCTCCGTTATTTCTGTACTTCCGTCAGGGCAGGTTCTCTGCGGCAGGCAGCGGCATAGGCAGCGGCGTTTTCCCGGATGCTGTTCAGATTCCCGGCCAGACAGAGCTTCCGGTTGCAAATGGCTCCGCCGATTCCGAATCCCGCAGCCCCTGCACGCAGATACGCCGGAATGTCCGCCAGTCCCACACCGGATACGGCCAGCAGCGGGATATGGGGCAGAGGGCCGTGTACCTGTGTGAGAAAGTCCGGGCCCAGGCTGGAAACGGGGAATACTTTGATATAGTCCGCACCGGCATGGTGGGCGGCAACGATTTCCGAAACGGTCATGGCGCCGGGAATGGAAACAAGTCCCAGAGCTTTTGTCTCTGCAATCAGCTGTACATCCGTATGGGGAGAGATGATGAAGGTTCCCCCTGCTTCTTTGGTCAGCCGGAGCTGCTTTGTGTGCAGGACGGTTCCGGCACCGATATACATTTTCCCTTCCATCCGGGAAGCGGCCATGGCAATCTGTGCGGCGGTTTCGGCAGCGGGAACGGCTCCTGTGGCGTCATAGGTGATCTCCGCCAGACGGATCCCGCCTTCGTACAGCAGATCCAGCACATCCGGCAGCATTTCCCCCGGGATCCCCCGCAGGATGGCAATAAGCCGGTATTCCTCCATGGCGGCAGAAAAATCCAAAAGCATGATGAACTCCTTCCTTTATACGTAAAGACCGCTGCCCCGGTATCCCATCTGACGGGACAGGTACAGGGCGGCTTCGGTAATCTGTGCGGCGGCTTTCTGCTCCATCTCCGGGGTGTAGCGGTCACTGAGCATGGAAATGCTGATGGCGGCACAGGGCTGTCCGGAAGAATCCAGTACCGGGGCGGCCACACAGCGGATATAGGGATTGTCTTCCCCCAGATCTTGGGCATATCCGCGGATCCGTGTTTCTTCCAGTACCCGGAGCAGCGTTTCCAGATTGGCTATGGTATTGGGGGTGTGGATTTCCAGCGGTTCCGTACAGACACTGCGGACTTTTTCCTCCGGCCACGCAGCCAGAATCGCTTTGCCGAGCCCGGTCAGATGCAGCAGATTTTTGGAACCGATATTGCAGGACGCCCGGATGGGGGCTGTGGATTCCAGTTTGTCCAGATAAATGATGGAGCCTTTTTCCTCCACCGCAAGATAACAGGTTTCCCCCAGCCTGTCCCGGAGCTCTGTCAGCAGAGGATGGGCAAGGCTGTACAGATTGGTATGCTGCAGATAGGACATTCCCACCTGATAGGCCTTTACGCCCATCACATAGGTCTTGGCTCTGTCGTTGTCCCGGCGTATGAATCCCCGGTCGTGCAGAATGTTTATGATATCAAAGACGCTGGTTTTGGGATACCCGGTGGCAGAGGCAATATCGCTTACGGTCATGGGGGTGTCGGTTTCGGAGAACAGTTCCAGAATCTCCAGCACCCGGCGTGCGGAATTGTTCATGGGTTGTACCTCGAATTTCAAACGTATATACGAATTGGTGTGGTATGAGTATATCACATGGGGATATAAATGTCAAGTGTGAAAATAACTGTATATACTTGACAAAAAGCAGGGGGAGTGGTATAATAAATCATAAAATTTGCACAAAATGAATGGTGTTCGTATATGCGGATTATGGTGCTGAGATATGGAACGTTCATTTGTGACTGCGGAATTGCTGACGGAAATGACAAGTATGGTGACAGATTTGTTCGGACTATTATTTTTTATTATAAAGGAGCAAAAACGGCATGGAGAAACGGATTTTATGTGTATTGCTGGCAGCCATGATGCTGGGGGGATGCGGTGCTGCGGAAACAGCGGAAACCGTGGAAACACAAACGGCAGCAGAAACAGCACCTCAGGAGACTCAGCCGGATTATGACCCCAAACTGGAAGCCATCGACGGCGGCGGCGGGGACTTTGCTTTTCTGACAAGACTGACCGATGCCAACTGTCGGCTGCTGGACGACATTTCTGCCGAAGAAGTCACCGGGGAAGCACTGAACGATGCCATCTATGAACGCAACAATGTGATCATGGAAAAGTATAACGTGGTATTTACCACAAATATCACAGGGGATTCTTCCGGCGAGATCCGAAAAACCGTACAGGCGGGAGATTCCGTTTATTCCATTACCTTCAACGGGCTGGCGGATGCAGTGTCCCTCAGCAGCCAGGGAGTATATATGGATCTGGCGGAAATGCCTTTTGTGGACATCACCAAGCCCTACTGGAGCGGCCGGATTATGGATGACGCATCTATATACGGGAAGTATTTTGCCGGCATCAGCGACCTGACCATCCAGGGGTATTTCTCCTCCGGGGTGGTGTACTACAACAAGGATCTGGCTTCCCTGTACGATCTGGAAAATCCGTATGATCTGGTACGGGAGGGAAAGTGGACGCTGGATAAACTGAAGCAGCTCTGCCAGAATGTTTCCTCCGATCTGAACGGCAACGGGGAATGGGATGAAAATGACCAGTACGGCATTACCTTCAACAATTTCGCATGGCAGATTCTGTTCTACGGAAGCGGGTATACATTCATCGAAAAAGATGCGGAGGGATCCCTGTTCTTCAACACTTCCAATGAAAATCTCATCGACTGTCTCCAGCAGCTGATGCCGATTTCCCAGGATCCCACCATAACTCTGTATTCGGAAGGATACGGACGGATCGGCGGGGAATACCGGATCACCGTCTGCCGGAATGCATTCAACGAAGCCCGGGCTCTGTTCTGGCTGGAAGCCATGTACGGCGTTCCTGCCCTGCGGGAAATGGAACAGGACTTCGGTCTGCTGCCGGTGCCCAAGCATCTGGAAAGTCAGGAAAACTATTCTTCGTTTGTGCATAACACACATGCGTCCAGTGTGGGAATCCCTGTAACCGCCGCCGATATGGCGCTGACCGGTTCCATTCTGGAGGACATCACATGGGAATCCTCCAAAACAGTCAGAGAAGCCTTTATTGAAACAACGCTGAAGGGCAAGTACGCCAGAGACAATGCATCCGCAGATATGATTGATATCATCATCAATTCCATCCGTGTGGACTACGGTCTGCTGCTTTCCTCGTATGGTCTGACCATCGATGCCAGCATGCGGAAGCTGATGGATCAGGGATCCACGGATATCGCCTCCTTCTTCGCTTCCAATAAGGATAAATACACGGAAACCATCAACAAATTTGCAGAAAACTTCAAGGGTTGAGAAAAGTATGGAAAAACTGTATAACAATATTCTTCTGCCGGACAATTTTGCCGATGCGCCGAATGATGCGTCCCATGTACCGTATCTGGAAAATCCGCCTTCTGTCATTGACGTAACTGTCGGCCGTCAGCTGTTTGTGGACGATTTCCTGATCGACCGGACGGATCTGACGCCGGAATACCATAAAGCGATCAAATACGAAGGCAATCCGGTACTGAAAGCCGAAACTCCATGGGAAATTGCCCATTCTCCCGTAGCATGTCCCAAAAGCGGCGGGGTATTCTATGATGAAAAAGAAAAACTGTGGAAGATGTGGTACGAAGCAGGCTGGCTGGGCCAGATGGCGTATGCTGTTTCCGCCGATGGGATCCACTGGGAACGTCCCGACCTGGATCTGGAACCGGGTACCAATAAGATCCTGACATTTGAAGGGTTTACGCTGGACAAAATGCAGGGGGATCTGGCATATCTGCGTCCGGATTCTACCACTGTGTGGATTGATGATGACGGGCCTGCTGAGCAGCGGTATAAGCTGTTCCTGCGCAACCCGGGCGGAGACTATCCGGGGATCGTGGCGGTATCTGCGGACGGAATCCACTTCCGGGATTTCCGGTACACCACCTCCGTGTACGACAGAAGCACCATGTTCTACAATCCATTCCGGAAAAAATGGGTGTACAGCATCCGTGCCGGCTGGAAAGACCGTTCCAGAGACTACCGGGAATGTGATGACTATCTTGCCGGGGCAGACTGGAAACGGGAGGAAGCGCATCACTGGATGGCCTGCGACGAACTGGATCTGCCGGATCCGTATATCCGTATGAAACCACAGCTGTACAATGTGGACTGTGTGGGATATGAAAGCATCATGCTGGGGATGTTCCAGATCATGCACGGCCCGGAAAATAATTTCTGCGAAGAAAGAGGGGTTCCGAAAATCACAGAGCTGCAGCCCATGTACAGCCGTGACGGCTACCATTTCTCCCGTCCCAGCAGAGAAGCCATCATAAACGCTTCCATGATGAAAGGGACATGGGACAGAGGATATGTGCAGTCCGTGGGCGGCGTATGTGTTATCCACGGAGACGAACTGTGGATCTATTATGCAGGCTTCGGCGGGGACGAAACCCATGCGGGAGAACCATGGTTCACCAACGGCATTTACCGCAACGGTGCCACCGGTCTGGCCAAGCTGCGCAGAGACGGTTTTGTTTCCATGAACGGCAGCGGTACCCTGACCACCAGACCGCTCACCTGCACCGGTAAGGAAACGCTGCACATCAATGCCGAAGGTATGGTGAGGGCGGAAATCCTTGCAGAAGACGGTACGGTTCTGGCAGCTTCCGAACCTTTCACCGGAAACAGCACCAATGCCATGCTGCAGCTGAATGGATTTGATGTACGTACACTGAATGATACTGTGTTCCGGATCCGGTTCACTGTGGACGGGAAGCTGTATGCTTTCGGTTTCGCAGACGGAAAAGGAGCGTTCGGCGGTGCAAGGGCGGCAGGTGCAGTGCAGTAATCACAACCACAAAACCGGATGCATACAGCTGTGTCCGGTTTTTTATATGCTTTGTATGGTATTCTCTCAACCATACAGATTCCCCGTTGACAATCCCCCAAAAATATGGTATCATGAAACCATCCCGAAATCCTACACAAACACCCCAGTAACAGGAGGGTATACATATGGATACAATCAACAGAAACGCATACCTCGGAACCAAGGACGAATCCCTGCTGCCGGGGACGCTGGTGTACGATCCCATAGAGAAGGATCCCGCCAGATATGCCGACGATGTGCGCCGTTTTCAGGGAATTCCCGGCGTGGAGCGGACAAAGAACGGCAGACTGTTCTACTGCTTCTATACCGGTACCGAAGACGAGGGCAGCGGGAACTATGTACTCCTGCTGCAGAGTGACGATGATGCCGCCTCATGGAAAACCGTGCTGGCGGTGGAAGCCCCCACAGAAATGACCCGCACCTTTGACCCCTGCCTGTGGATCGACGATCTGGGCAGACTCTGGCTGTTTTATGCCCAGAGCTACACCCATTTTGACGGACGGATCGGCGTCTGGGCGGCTGTATGCGATACCCCGGATGCAGAACAGCTGACCTTTGCTGCACCCCGCCGGATTGCCAACGGGATCATGATGAACAAGCCCATCGTCACCGATAAGGGAAGCTGGCTCCTGTGCTGTGCCATCTGGGAAGGCTTTGATTCCGAATACAACCGGCTGCCGGGGGAACGGTTTTCCAATATGTACTGCTCCGCCGACAAGGGGGAAACCTTCGTGCTGATCGGACATGCCGACTATGCCGACCGCTGTATCGACGAACCCATGGCTGTCCAGCTTTCCGACGGCCGGATCTGGATGCTCATCCGGGCAAAACACGGCATCGGCCAGTCCTTCTCGGAAGACGGCGGCTTTACCTGGTCGGAGGCGGAAGACAGCGGACTGGGCGGCCCCTGCTCCCGGTTCTGTCTGCGGAAGCTGAAAAGCGGCAGTCTGCTGCTGGTGAACCACCATGACTTCCAGGGCCGGAACCATCTGAAAGCCATGCTGTCCCGGGACGACGGAAAAACCTGGGAGGGGTTCCTGATGATCGACGAACGGGCGGATGTGTCCTATCCCGATGTGACGGAAGACGATAAGGGGCAGATCTACATTGCCTACGACTGGAAACGGTATCATGAAAAGGAACTGTATCTGGCGGTGGTGACGGAAGAGGACATTCTGGCAGGGAAGATTGTGAAGGATACCTCCAGACTGCGGGTGCTGGTCAACAAAGCCACCGGCGTGAACACAAAGCGATAAACCAAACTGCATACCCGGGAAAACCCGGAGAAAAGGAAGAACCATGTACGAAATCAAGAATTTTCTCAACAACGACGACATCAAAGTCATTGACCGACTGGGCGCATACACCGTGATCGAATACCAGAGAGACCTGAGCGTGACCCCCATGGAAGCCCAGCTGGCATACTATTGCAACGCCATGAATGTGCGGAAGCGGCAGGTGATCTGTGATCTGCGCAAATCCGATATGACTCTGCAGGCAGGTGCTATGCAGTGGACTGTGGGCAATGTAAACGCCACTACCGGGGTCAAGGGCGTGGGCGACCTGCTTGGGAAGGCACTGCGGGGCTCTGTCACCGGAGAATCCGCCATCAAACCGGAATACACCGGCGAAGGCATTCTGGTGCTGGAACCCACCTACAAGCACCTGCTGCTGATCGATGTGTCCCAGTGGAACGGCTCCATCGTGCTGGATGACGGTCTGTTCTTAGCCTGTGACGCATCCCTGAAGCACAGAGCCGTAGCCAGATCCAACATTTCCTCCGCCGTAGCCGGGAATGAAGGTCTGTTCAATCTGGGCATCATGGGCAACGGCATCCTGTGTCTGGAATCCCCCTGCCCCAAGGAAGAACTGGTGGAGATCAATATGACGGACGATGTACTGAAGGTAGACGGCAATATGGCCATCGCCTGGAGCGGCAGCCTGGAATTCACGGTAGAACGTTCCGGCAAATCTCTGGTAGGTTCCGCCGCCTCCGGAGAAGGTCTGGTGAACGTATACAGAGGTACCGGCAAGGTACTGCTGGCACCGGTCATCAATAAGTAAGAAGTAAGAGATAAAAAATAAGAAGTACGCAGCATGTTAAAACGGCTTACAGAATGGGTCAGATACTGTCTTTCGGTATCCTGTCCGTTCCGTAAGCCGTATTATATTGCAAAATACTTCTTATTTCTAACTTCTTATCTCTTATTTATCCCAACACTACATCCGAGATCAGCATCACGCAGAATCCCACCAGCAGGGCATATGTAGCACCCCGTTCGCTGCCGTGGGCATGGGTTTCCGGGATCATTTCGTCGCTGACCACATAGAGCATCGTGCCGCCGGCGAAGGCAAGGGCGAAGGGCAGAATGGCGGAGGCGAGGCTTACGGCAAAATACCCGATGAGCGTACCCACCACTTCCACCAGTCCCGTGATCATGGCGCAGACAAAGGTCTTTTTCGGCGTTACCCCTGCAGCCAGCATAGGGCCGATGATGACCATCCCTTCCGGAATATTCTGCAGGGCAATCCCCCCGGCGATCATCAGTGCCTGGGACACATTGCCCGAGCCGAACCCCACCCCGGCTGCGATCCCTTCCGGCAGATTGTGGATCCCGATGGCCAGCACGAACAGCAGAACCTTGCTCAGATTGGCGTTGTGGTGTTCTTCCGTGTCCGGTCCCATCAGCTTGTGCAGGTGGGGTACCAGCTTGTCGATCAGGTTCAGACACAGCGCACCGGCGAAGATCCCGGCAATGGTGATGAGGATTCCGTACTGTCCGCCGTATTCCAGAGACGGAAGCACCAGCCCCAGCACCGCCGCAGACAGCATGACCCCTGCCGCAAAGGACAGCACAATGTCTGAAAATTTATGGGAAAACCCCTTGCACAGGAAGCCTATGACAGCCCCTATGATTGTAGCCCCGCCCACACCCAGGGCAGTCAGCAGTACCATTTCCATATGTCAGTCTCCTTCCGGTGCCAAAGCAGGGAAAACCCGCCGCATGATGGACGGATTCCCCTGTATATTTCTGATTTCTTACTTCTTATCTCTTATCTGTTTATGCGATGGGTTCAAAGTCCGCAGTACCATGCTTGCACAGGGGGCATACGTAATCGTCCGGCAGGGTTTCGCCTTCGTATACATATCCGCAAATCTTGCACACAAAGCCCTTCTTGCCTTCGACCTCCGGCTTGGGCTTTACGTTTTCCTGATAGTAGGTGTAGGTCATGGTGGGCATGTCGGAGATCACCCGGGCTTCAGTCACAGAGCAGATGAACATGCCGTGGGTGTCCAGATCAATGTACTGTTCCACCTGCAGGGACATAAAGGAGTTGATGTGTCTGGGCAGGAAGATCAGGCCGTTGTCGGAGCGCAGGGGTTCGCAGTCGGCAAACTTGTCCACATTCCGGCCGCTCTGGAAACCGAACTTTTCAAAGGCGGCAAAGGGAGCGGATTCGGTCAGGCAGTTGATGTTCATCTTGCCGGTCTGCTTGATGACGTGGTGGGAGTAGTTTTCCTTGTTGATGGTCACAGCGATCCGGTTGGGGGTGTTGGTTACCTGGGTAACGGTGTTCACGATGAGCCCGTTGTCCTTCTTGCCGTCGTTGGAGGTCACCACATACAGGCCGTAGCCGATGTTGAACAGGGCGGTCAGGTCGTTCTTGTTGGCGGTGGCGTCCTGTCTGGCCAGATATTCCTTGGACAGCTCGTCGGCCAGTGCGTTCAGCTGGGCCATGCTTTCTTCGTTCAGGGCGGAGAGGATCCGTACCGTATTGTCAGCCCAGGTGATGTTCTTGCTCTCTTCCAGCATACCCTTCATGATTTTGGCGGCCATGGGAGCCCAGCTGCCGTTTTCCATGAGGGCCACAGTGCGGTTCTGGAAGTTCCGTTCGGTCAGGTGATGGATGAATTCCTTCATGAAGGGGAAGATGTCTGCGTTGTAGGTGGTGGTGGCCAGAACCAGCTTGCTGTACCGGAATGCGTCTGCCACGGCGGCGGCCATATCGGCTCTGGCAAGGTCATATACCACCACTCTGGGGCAGCCGTTGGCCTTGAGCTTTTCTTCCAGCATCTGCACGGCCTTTCTGGTGTTGCCGTATACGGAGCTGAAGGCAATCACGATGCCGTCTTCTTCGGGCTGGTAGCTGGACCAGGTGTTGTACAGGTTCAGATAGTAGCCCAGGTTTTCCTTGAGCACCGGACCATGCAGCGGGCAGATAATCTGGATATCGAGCCCCGCGGCCTTCTTCAGCAGGGCCTGGGTCTGTGCGCCGTACTTGCCAACGATACCTATGT
>JAFQGY010000192.1 GCA_017415325.1 Clostridia bacterium | reverse complement strand
CGGGTCCCTGGGAGCTCGCTCTACTATTCCTTATGTCTTGGATGCACAATATCCAGTGGCAGATGGAATTGCAGAAACTATATCCAGTGGAACTCCTGTTTAAAGTTCTTTGCCGAGCTTTCTTTCAAGAAAGCGACCCGCGTCCCCTGCATCAACAGGTTAGTTAATCATCATTTACGTAAGACATAGGGGACAGGAAGTAAGAAACAGGCGGCAGACCGGGCGGAACGCTTCCTGATTTCTTACTTCATACATCTTATTTCTTACCTGGCAGGTGGTTTTATGACACAAATTGGCACGGGGAACTATGCCGGTATATATGCCGACTGGGCTGCCACATCTCCCCTGCATCCGGCGGCACGGGCTTCCCTGCTGGAATGGCTGGACTGTCCCGTTCCGGCGAATCCCTCTTCCCTGCACGCTTTCGGGATGGCGGCTTCGGACAGGCTGGCGGCGGCACGGGTCTCTCTTGCGGCATCCTTCGGCTGGGACGGGGAGATCACCTTTACCTCCGGGGGGACGGAGAGTGACGGGCTGGCGGTGCATGGGCTGGTGCAGCGGTTCCGAGGGACGGACAGGCGGCGGATTGTGCTCTCTCCCCTGGAGCATCCGGCAATACGGGAGGCGGTGTATGCCTTCGGGCCTTCTGCCGGTTTTGCGGTGGAGGAATGTGCGGTGCGGACGGACGGTGCGGTGGATCCGGTGGATTTTGCTGCCCGGATGGGGGAGGATCTGGCGTTCTGCGCGGTTATGGCGGTACAGAATGAGACCGGGGTGATGCAGCCGGTGGAGGATCTGGCGGCGCTTGCCCATGGATGCGGGGCGCTGTTTCTGTCGGATGCGGTACAGGCGGCGGGGCATACTGCCATTCCGGTATCGGCGGATATGGTTACGGTGTCGGCGCACAAGTTCGGCGGGCCTGCCGGTGTGGGTGCGGTTCTGCATCGGGGGGAACTTTCACCGCTTCTGAAAGGCGGCGGGCAGGAACGGGGGAGACGGGGCGGAACGGAAAATGTGGCCGGGATCTGTGCCATGGCTGCGGCTGCGGCGGCTGTGTCGGAGCCTGACTGGATGGCGGGACTGCGGGACGAACTGGAGGATGCGTTTCTCTGCCGGATGCGGGAGGCCGGGGTTATGGTTTCCGTGGCGGGGAGGCAGCAGTACGGCGGAGCGGAAGCGCATCGGCACCGGATCGGGTCGGTCAGCTGTTTTGTGTTCGGCGGTTCGGGCGGATCCGTTGGTTTGACCGGCAGCGGTTTCCCAACCGGGGAGAATCTGGTGCTGTCCTGTGATATGGCGGGACTGGCGGTGTCTTCCGGATCGGCCTGTCACAGCGGAACCGGGGCACCCTCGGCGGCACTGCTTGCTATGGGGTATTCTCCGGCGGAAGCGGTACGGAGTGTGCGGCTGTCCTTCGGCTGGGGGACGGATCCGGAACAGATGCGGCGGGCCTATGCGATACTGGGGGATGTGGTTGTGAAGATGGTCTGTCCCCGGAATCTGTGATATGCGGATGCATATGCATGAAATTGTGCGGAATGCATGGAAATGGAGTTATTTAACCCTGTATATTTGGTGTACAATCTCTTGCAAAATGCGGGGAAATTGTGTATAATGAAGATAAAATTCGGCAAGTGTGACCATATTGTGAGCACGCCGCTGTCGGATATCTGAATTTTGGATGCATTTGGATGCAATGGAATGGATGGAGGATCTGCGATGAAGTTTCTGGAGGAAAGAATCCGCCGTGATGGGAAGATCGGTGCGGGGAACGTACTGAAGGTAGACAGTTTTCTGAATCACCAGATGGATGTGCCTTTTCTGTGTGAAATGGGGAAGGAATTCCACCGTTTGTTCGGCGATGAAGGCGTCACCAAGGTGCTGACCATTGAAGCCTCCGGGATCGGTATCGCGGCACTGACGGCCCAGTATTTCGGTGTTCCGGTACTCTTCGCCAAGAAAACCCCCACCAACAACATCTCCGGTGACATCTACACCGCCGAAGTCTATTCCTACACCCACGAACGCACCTACACCATCTATGTCTCAAAAGATTTCCTGCTCCCCGGCGACCGTGTCCTGATCATTGACGATTTCCTGGCCAAGGGCAGTGCGCTTCTGGGGCTTCTTGATCTGGTAAAATCCGCCGGTGCGGAAGCTGTCGGTGCGGGCATCGCCATTGAAAAAGCCTATCAGGACGGCGGCTCCGTTGTACGCGGTACCGGTCTGCGGGTGGAATCCCTGGCAAGAATTGCGTCCATGAGTGTGGAAGACGGCGTGAAGTTTGTGGGAGAAGAATAAATACTGTATCCGAAAGTTCTCAATTCTGAATTCTGCATTCTGATCAAGCCCCCCGAAAAGGGGTTTCGATACAAAAACAAAAAAACAACAGGAGGAACAAAGCAATGTTCAAGAAGATTGCCGCGCTGGTTATGGCGATTGCTATGGTATGCACTATGGCAACCATGTTTACCGGCTGCGGGGCAAATGCCGATTTCAAGATTGGGGTTATTCTGATCGGTGACGAAACCGAAGGATACTCTCTGGCGCACATCAATGGGATCAAGGCTGCTGCCAAGGCACTGGGCCTGAAGGATTCCCAGATCGAATGGAAGTACAAGATCGGTGAAGACTCTGCCGCTCTGGACGCCGCTACCGACCTGGTAGGCAAGGGCTGTTCCGTTGTGGTATCCAACTCCTACGGTCATCAGGCATTCATGGCACAGGCTGCAGAACAGTTCCCGGAAATCACCTTCCTGGCGATGACCGGTGACTTTGCCGGTATTTCCGGACTGCCGAACCTGAAGAACGCATTCACTGCTGTTTACGAATCCCGTTACGTATCCGGTGTTGTTGCCGGTATGAAGCTGAAGGAACTGCTGGAATCCGGCGAACTGTCCGCCTCCACCCAGCCCGAATCCTTCGACAAGGACGGCAATGTGAAGGTTGGTTACGTAGGCGCGTATGCATTTGCAGAAGTAATCTCCGGGTACACCGCATTCTTCCTGGGCATCCGCTCCATCGTTCCCAATGTAGTCATGGAAGTAAACTACACCAACTCCTGGTCTGACGTAGGTATGGAAGCTGCCGCCGCCGAATCCCTGATCGCCAACGGTGCGGTTATCATCGGTCAGCACGCAGATACCACCGGCGCTCCCTCCGCAACCCAGAAGCTGCAGAACAGCGGCAAGATCTGCTACTCCATCGGCTACAACATCGACATGCTGGAAACCGCTCCCACCGCAGCTCTGACCTCTGCCACCAACGTATGGGAAAAGTACTACGAATACGCATTTGAAACCGTTATGAAGGGCGGCGACGTGGACGCAGACTGGGCCAAGGGCTACTCTGCTGACGCTGTCCGCATCACTGAACTGGGCGCATCCTGTGCTGCCGGCACTGCCGAAAAGGTAGCCGAAGTGGAAGCTGCTCTGAAGGACGGTTCTCTGCACGTATTTGACACCGACACCTTCACCGTAGGCGGCAAGAAGCTGACCACTGCAACCGTTGACCTGTCCTTCATCGACTTCTCTACCGGTTCTGTGATTTACCAGGGTGAAACCGTGGAATGTGTGGTAGACGGCTACTTTGCTGAATCCACCTTCCGTGCGGCGCCTTACTTCAATATCATCATTGATGGTATTACTGCGAAGTAATTTTTTGAGGCTGTTTTGAGGAATACGGGAACTTCACTTTTTGTGGGGTTCCTGTTTTTCTTTTTCTTTTGTTTACAGCGGTTTAGTTGGTACGATGCTTTTAGGAGGGGGATTTTGATGTTTGTATTGCTTACAGCGGTTTGATTGGTACGATGACCATCGTAGGGGTGTCCTTCCGGACGGGACTCAGAGGACAAGGGAGGGGGGAGATTGACACTCAGGTGCCGTGTCACCCCCCCTCCCCTGCCCTCCGAGACCTCCCACCCCTCCCCCCTTAACTGGGCTGGTTTGGG
>JAFQGY010000191.1 GCA_017415325.1 Clostridia bacterium | reverse complement strand
CTTTCGATTGCACTGGAATGTATATTTCTTACTTCGTATTTCTTATTTTGTATAGGGCTGCATCAGACATCCGCCCACTTCAAACAGGTAGTCACGGCTCCGCAGCAGGGCAACCAGTTCCGTTTCGTTTTCCGGCAGAACCTTCGTGCGGGTGGCGGAAACCCCTTCATGTCCCCAGTGATGCAGGTCTGTGCCGATGGTGACTACGGGGAAATTCTGTTCCATGGCGTACTGACAGGCAATGGCTACCCGGGAGTTGTGGTGCGGGTGCAGGTTCATGGATTCGATCCCGTCCAGGGAAGCCGGATCCACAGGGGTCATGCCGTTGCGGAAAGGATGTGCCTGCAGGATCAGGAGGGAATCGCTGTGATATTCCCGATAGAATGCATCAATGCCCATATCCAGACGGGTTACGGTCTCCCGGAGAAAGGCTTCATCCACACCGAGCACCAGATAGTCGTTGGAATTTTCGGAGAAACGGAATTCCGCTCCCATATAGACTTTCATACCGGCTTTTTCACCGGCTTCCTTTGCGGCATAAAAGTCCTGCAGATAGGTACCTACCGGATCTTCGGACTGCATGAACTTACCGCCGGGATAGAAGTGGTTGGTGATCTGTACGGCATCATACCCTTTTCCGTGGAGCAGTTCGATGATCTTTTCCGGGGGAATTTCACTGCAGCCGGAACAGGGACTGGTGTGGGCATGAAGTTCGATTTTATATTTGTATTCTTTTGTACATGTGATGGACATGGGTTCGTACTTCCTTTCGGTTTTTGCTTTGCTCTTATTATATAATAAATGAAAGAAAAAGTACAGTCCCCGCGCGAAAAAAACAGAAAAATTGCGTGTTACAGAATGTTTACGTATTTGTCAAACGTGATATATAAATGTATGATACTCTGTACAAGAAGAAATAAGCCGTTTTTTCCGAAGGAGGGGTATATATGGGTATAGTCAGAAGGACAGCCGCCGTACTTTTCACAGTGCTCCTGTTGTTTTCAGGCTGCAGCAGAGATGTTCTGCCCGGGATTCTGCCGGAAAAAACAGAAAACACAGAACGGCAGTTTACAGAACTGGATACTTCCCACCGGTATACCTGCCGGTTTCTGGAACCACCGGAGGGAGGCGTGTTCCGGCAGACACTGCAGGCGAGCGGAGGGCTGCTGATTGAAATCGAAGGATTTGCCTGTATACAGGGGGATGCTGTGTATCTGCAGTGCTTCAACGGAAAAGCGGAATCTGTGGAAATCTATGACAGATCCGGTTCTCATCTGCGTTCTGTCCCGGTTCCCGCTTTTGAAGGGCTGACCTGGGCACCGGAATATTTTCTGACAGCGGACGATCATTTTCTGGTAGCGGCTTCCGATCTGCAGCTGGAAGGTACGGACAAAACGGAAGCGAAAAACCGTCTGTTCCGGAAATATGCATCGGACGGAACCCTGCTTGCGGAGACGATCCTGCCTTATCGGAACGGCACAGCAAAATGGGCGGCTTCTGAAACAGTGTACGCCTGTGCCATGGAAGAACGGGACGGCGGAACGGTGCTGTATCTGTTTGATACCGGTCTGCAGCTTCTGCAGGAATGCCGGCTGGATACGGATATAAACACCATGCAGTTTGCCGGGGACGGAACTCTGTATGTGCAGGACTGGAAGAACCGGGTACGTTCTGTGGATCCTGCCGCGGGAAAGACAGAGCTTCTGCTGGCGGAGCGCACAGAGGAGACGGCGGTACAGGTGTCTGACGGAGCAGGCAGTATATACACGGCAGAAGAAAACGGGATCCTGATACACGCAGATGGTGCGGAACAGACTCTTCTGGACTGGAGCGGTTCTGATCTGCTGTTTGCGGAGAACCGGCTGCTGGGAGCATGGGACGGGGAGCATTTTCTGGTATCCTCTGCCGCCGGTGTGGACGGGATTCCTTCTTTGGCAGTGCTGGAAAAGGTACCGGCGGAGGAACCTGTGCTGCGGGAGATTGTAACCATCCGGCCCCTGGGGACTGAACTGCCTTCCTGGGTAAAGCGTGCCGTGTATGCCTTCAACCGTACCAGTACGGAATACTATATCCGGCTTTGGGAAAGCGGGAGCACTTATCAGACCGGGATGGATGTTTCCTTTTTCACCGATCAGCTTCTGGCGGAAATTGCAGCGGGGAATGCACCGGATCTGCAGCTGATGGATACCGCATCGGAGGAACTGTATCTGCAGCTGGAAAAACAGGGGTACCTGCTGGATCTGACCGACCTGACAGCAGGACTGACCGGCAGTGCCAGGGGGGCGGTGATGACCGGCGGACAGTGTTTCCGGATTCCCTATGCCATCCGGTATGATACAATGTTTTCCGCATCCGGAGAACCGCTTACGGCAGAAGGACTGCTGACTCTGGCGGAGAGCCTTGGAGAGGGACAGATGCTGTTTCCGGCGGCGGAAGGTGTGACGGACAATCTGATCAGCTGTATCCAGTCTGCCTTTGTGGACAGGGCAGCGAAGACCTGCTCATTCACCTCCGATGCCTTCCGGGACTATCTGGAGATTCTGCGCAGGATTCCGTCCATGACCGATCCGGCGGCGGGACAGCTGCAGTATACGGATTTTCAGGCATCCTCTTCTCCGAAGTATACGCTGACAAACCCGGAACTGCCGGACGCTCTGGCCGGAGGAACAGTCGCGCTGCTGCCGGTTCCGTTCTGTACGCCGGATATATATGGCATGGCAAAAATGCTGTACCCGGACGGGCAGGGCGGAATCTGCGGGTATCCCGGTGCGCTGGCTGTGATCCGGCAGATGGAGAGCTTTGTGGTACCAGCATCCGGAAACTGTGCAGAGGGGGCGAAAGCATTTCTGCAGTATCTGCTCAGCGAAGAGATACAGACCTCCGCCATGGTTCTGGACCATTACATGCCCGTCACCTCCGAAGCACTGGAATATGCGCTGACCTATGACCAGTACTACTATACCTGCAATACCCATGTGCCGGACACCATGCCCATCAGCACTGCGAAAAAAGGCACAGAGCCGGACGAATATTTTGAACAGTACCACTGGCGGAGTGTCGCCTATACAGCGGAAGACATTGGGAAAATCCGCAGTATGGCAGAAAGTGAGGCCATCGGGCAGCTGCTGGATCCTGTCCTGCACGGTATTATCCGAGAAGAAGTTTCTGCGTATCTCTCCGGCGACCGTTCTGCGGAGGATACCATCAGGATTCTGCAGAGCAGAGTAAGCACGTATCTGGCGGAATGATCTGCTTCTATACCACAACAAAAGTACCGTCTGATGAAAAGGCGGTATTTTTTTGCCGAAATCCCTTGCACCCCTGCAGCAATTGTGTTATGATTAAGAAAATACAAGTATGGATTCTGTATTTCTCAGGAGGTGCCTATGCTAACCCAACGACTCGGAAGCAATACCCAGAAAGATCCCGCATATATCGATGAATTCATCAGAGCCGTTACCGCCCATCCCGGCTGCTGCGATGAAGTATGGCTGGCTACCGACTACGGGTTCCCGAAGCTGGATACCCACCGGAAAGCCGCGGAAATTCTGGCACAGCAGGCGGAAAAACTGCGGGAAGCCGGACTGCGAGTGTCCCTGCAGCTGTCCAACAGCATCGGCCATGGGGAATACATGTCGGCACAGGATTGCACCGGACTGGTGTACGACGGCTCCCCCGTGGAACATATGGTAGGGCATGACGGTACCGTGGCAGGATACGCCTTCTGCTGGAACGGGAAGCATTTCCGGGAGTACACTGTGGCGGCTCTGCGGGAATATGTGCGTAAAATCCGTCCCTATGCCGTGTGGGTGGACGACGATATGCGTCCCATGAACCATGCGCCTGTTTCCCACGGCTGCTTCTGCGATGGCTGTATGGCGAAATTCAATGCACGCTACGGTACGGAGTTCACCAGAGAAACCCTGATTCAGGCAATCAGCACCGGGGATCCGGTATGGCGGCAGAGACATATGCAGTTCCTGCGGGACGGCATCGCATCGCTGGTGGAGGAACTGGGACGGATGATCCACGAGGAAGCGCCGGAATGCCGGATGTCCTACCAGCACGGGTTCCACGGCGGATACGTGGGCAACAACACCCGGTATATCATGGAAGCCATGTACAGAAGTACCGACCACGAACCCGGATCCCGTCCCGGCGGCGGCAGCTACAATGACCATGATCCCTCCACCTTCGTGTCCAAGCTGGAAGATCTGGATGCCCAGAACCGGATGGAACCGGCTTATGTCACCGACCTGCGTCCGGAGATCGAAAGCCTGCCGGATGTGGTGTTCGGCAAGAGCATCGGCGGCACCTGTTTTGAAACCACCTACTATCTGGCCGGGGGCAACAATGCCATGAGCTACGCCATGCTGATGAACGATTATGAACCCATGGAATGGCACGGACAGATGTTTGCCGCTTTTGCCGCCCACAGACCCTATTGGGAAAAACTGCGGGAAGGTACATTCGGAACAGAGCCTGCCGGATGGACTCTGGTACTGGCGGACGAAGGCAGAACCACCGTCAGCGGCGATCTGTTCGGCGGATACACCACCCAGCATTACGGTGTGGCAAGGGATCTGCGGTATGACGGATTCTCTATCACCATGAAGCCGGATGCCGCACCGGAGGAAGTACGGCTGCTGCATGCTTCCAACGCCGCCCAGCTCAGCGACAACGAAATCGAAGCCCTGACAAAGGTTCCCGTGATCACCGACGGACGGGCACTGCGGGTTCTGCTGGACAGAGGCGTGGAACTGCCGGTGGATGCGGCGGAGATCAGTGTCGCACGGTATCTGGAACGGTTTACGGAACACCCGGTCAACGGTGCGTCCTGTCATCGGATCTGGGGTGGTCAGTGGGGCAAGAGTACCGACTGGGAACTGATCCCCAAGGATAGTGCGATGGTGGAGCCTCTCAGTGAATATATCCATGTGGTGCCCGCCGATACGCCGGAGGACGAATGCATTCCCGTTGCCAATGCCGGGATCAAGAAATATAAGACCACCGGCAAATGTGCCAGCGCCGTCATCACCCTGCCAAGCGGCGTAAAGTGGGCGGTATTCGGCTTCGACTTCTGGGGCAGGATCAAGAGCAACGAAAAGAGAGTCCAGTATCTGGAAGCCTCCGCGTATAT
>JAFQGY010000190.1 GCA_017415325.1 Clostridia bacterium | reverse complement strand
GCGGGTCGCTTTCTTGAAAGAAAGCTCGGCAAAGAACTTTAAACAGGAGTTCCACTGGATATAGTTTCAGCAATTCCATCTGCCACTGGATATTGTGTATTCAAGACATGAGAAATAGTGGAGTGAGCTCCCAGGGACCCGACCCTGCTCGCCATAGATCGTTTCCGATTGCGTGATATAGTTAATCATCGTTTACATAAGAGATAAGAAACAAGAAGCAGTCTGCATCCGGGAACGGCTTACAGTACGAAATAGATACGAAAATTCAGTATCCTTTCGGTTCTGTAAGCCGTTTCAGAGAGCAGGCTGCTTCTTATTTCTTGCTTTTTGTTTCTACTTGTCAGATTGCTTCGCCGGTATTGGCCCGGAACTGGAGCTTGTACAGGTCAGCGTACATGCCGCCCTTTACCAGCAGGGTTTCGTGGTCGCCCTGTTCGACGATCTGCCCGTCGGAGATGACGGCGATTTCATCCGCATTCTTGATGGTGGAAAGCCGGTGTGCCACTACCAGAGTGGTTCTGCCCTTGCACAGCTCGTCCAGAGACTGCTGGATCAGGATTTCCGTGGTGTTGTCCAGGGCACTGGTGGCTTCGTCCAGAATCAGGATCGGCGGGTCTTTCAGGAATACTCTGGCGATGGAAAGGCGCTGCTTCTGACCGCCGGAAAGCCGTACGCCCCGTTCGCCGATTTCGGTGTTGTACCCGTCCGGCAGGGTCATGATGTAGTCATGGATGTTGGCACGCTTGGCGGCTTCGATCACTTCTTCTTCCGTAGCGTCCAGCCGGCCGTACAGGATGTTCTCCCGGATGGTGGCGTTGAACAGATAAATATCCTGCTGTACAATCCCGATGTTCCGGCGGATGGATTCCCGTTTCAGCCCGTGGATATCCTGTCCGTCGATTCTGATGGTACCCTGTTCGATGTCATAGAAGTGGGGGATCAGGTGACAGATGGTGGTTTTCCCGCCGCCGGAAGGGCCAACCAGCGCAAAGGTCTTCCCGGCCGGAATGTCCATGGTCACGTTTTTCAGCACTTCTTTTTCTTCATTATAGCTGTAGGACAGATTTTCCAGACGGATATGTCCCTTTACGCTGTCGATTTCCTTTGCATCGGGCGCATCCTTTTCCGGTTCCTCGTCCATGATTTCCAGGAATCGTTCAAACCCGGTGACGCCGTTCTGATACTGTTCCATGAAGTTGATCAGGGTCATGACAGGGGAGATAAACAGGTTCACGGAAACCACAAAGGCGGAGTAGTCCCCCAGCTGGATCTTCCCGGCATACAGGAACAGACCGCCGGCAATCAGGATAATGACATTGAAAATATCGGTGACAAAAGCTGTCCCGGAGTGGAACTGTCCCATGGCCTTGTAGGCGTCGGTTCTGGCTTCCACAAAGGACTTGTTGCCTTCCTCAAACTTTTCTTCTTCCTTGTCTGCGTTGGTAAAGGCCTTGGTCACGCGGATCCCGGAAATGGAGCTTTCCAGCGCCGCATTGATTTCCGCCACAGCCTTCCGAGAACGGGTAAAGGCATCCCGCATTTTTGTCCGCAGCACCAGCGCAATCACCATCAGGAACGGCACGGCCACGAAGATGATCAGGGTCAGCCAGATGTTGATGGAAGAAAGATACACAAAGGACAGAATGATGGAGATCCCGGAGATCAGGATGTTTTCCGGCCCGTGGTGGGCAAGTTCACTGATGTCCATCAGGTCGTTGGTCATACGGGACATGATCTTCCCGGTTTCGTGGTCGTCATAGAACCGGTAGGGCAGCGTTTCCAGCTTCCGGAACATATCTCTTCGCATATCCGCCTGCATCCCGACACCCATCACGTGCCCCTGATACTGGATGAAGAAGTTGAGAAGCATCTTCACACCGTACAGCGCCAGCAGGGTCAGCCCGAAAATCACGATCATCCGGTAGTTTTTGTTGGGAATCAGGTCATTGAGCATGGTTCGGGTGACAATGGGATACACAATCCCGATCAGTGCCACCAGCAGAGAAGCACCCATATCCAGCAGAAAAATCCGCATATGGGGCTTATAGTACGCAAAAAATCGCTTTAACAAAACAATTCCTCCCATGGAGATAAAGATTCTGACACAGTACTCACATTATACGGTATTTTTTTCGGAAAGTCAAGCAGAGTTAATTATTAAATAAGGAATAAGAAGTCAGAGATAAGAGGTAATACGCAGTACGCTGTTCTCCCTCAACAGAAAGAACGCCCCGCCATCCCGGCAGAACGTCCTTCCAAAAACACTTCTTATCTCTTATTTCTTACTTTTCATCAGCACCTTGTACAGCGGCGGAATCAGCACCAGCTGCAGCAGGATCCCCGGCCATGCCTGCACAAATCCGCTGGCAAGGAACACGCCCATGGAAAATTCCGTCTGACCGGCCAGCATCAGCACCGCCGAAGCCAGCCCCCACACGATCCGTCCGCCCAGCATGGCAGCCAGCAGTGCAATATATACCGCAAGGATGGACCTATCGGAGAACAGATTTTTTGTGATTCTGTGGAAAATCCCGGCAAGGAAACCGTAGGCGCACAGTTCGAAGGTCATGGCAATGGCAGTCACAAGCGGGGGCATGGAAAAGAGCATATGCCGCAGCAGAGGGCAGATCAGTCCCACGGCGCCCCCCCAGAACGGCCCGCAGACAAATCCCGCCAGCAGTACCGGCAGATGCATGGGACAGAGCATCCCGC
>JAFQGY010000019.1 GCA_017415325.1 Clostridia bacterium | reverse complement strand
TCAAAGAACAGGGCACGGTCTTCCATGAAGGCGTTCCGCACGTGATCGTAACCTTCCATGGTATACCCGGCCAGGAACATGGCGTCGGTCTTGAACATTTCCACCAGCTTCACCAGCAGTTCCTGGGTACGTTCGCCGCTGAACTCGGGAGAGAGCACATGGAGACCGTTTTCATCCTGTACCGTGGTACGCAGACCGCTGGCAAAGAAGAAGGGGTCGATGTACACAGGCTGCACCACATAGCCGTATGCGTCGCCGGGATCCTTGGTACCGTCCCCGTTCACGTCCACATAACAGCCGGAAGCCAGTTCGATCATCTTGTCCAGGGTCCATGTGCCGTTCTTCACCAGAGGATAGAAGTCTTCCAGCCCCTGGTTGGTGGCAACAGTCTTGTTATAGAACATGCAGTACAACATACTGATCATATTGGTGGAAATATCCCCGGAGCAGAAATACAGCTTGCCGCCGCAGACCGCTTCATCAATCAGGGAAGAAGGCCACCAGGGCATGGCAAAGTCGATGTAATCCAGGGTCAGCAGGTCAATCAGCACCCGGTTGTACGCCAGAATGGTGGGCGCCATGGAATACCCGGCGATGATGTCATTGGCACCGTCACCGGCCATGGTGCTGCTCATGACAGTACCTGCCCAGGCCTGGTGGTTGGCGTTGTTGCCGGGCGCCAGTGTATATTCCAGCGACACATTCAGCCGTTCTTCCACCACCTGATTCCGCTGGAACACAGCGTCGTTCACCACGTCACCGTTCATTTCTTCCGCAAAGAATTCAATAATGGCAACTTCTTCCCAGCCGAAGGTGTTGACAGCAGTACCGCCGAAATCCAGATCCCCCGGCAGATTGTCTTCCATAAACAGGGTTTCGCTTTCCGTTTCCACAGGCTGGGTTTCCACGGCAGCCGCAGTGGTTTCTTCCACCGTATCGCCGCATCCGGTGATGGTACCGGCCAGCAGAAGGGCTGCCAGAATCAGAGAAAAAATACGTTTCATATCTGTCTCCTGTATTGTTTTATTCACCCACCAGAGCGGTTACTACCTTTTCCAGCGCAGCGGTCAGTGCCTTTTCATTGGAAGCGTAGATGGACATCCAGTTGTCCTTGGCACCGCTCACGGCAGACCGGAACAGGGAGTAGGTCATCCCGTTCATGCTTTCGTTGAATACACGGCCGAAATCGAATACGGCGGAAGAACGGATCAGGTCAAACATCTGCGCCGCTTCGTCGTCCTGGGCATACTTCACCTTCATACCGGTTTCAAACAGAGCGGGAACCACGGTGCGATGGCTTTCGGATGCCAGACATTCCAGAACCGCCGCAGACATATCGGGATCTCTTGCGTCGATCGGCACACTGTACAGAGAGTAGGGGAAGGACATTACCGTGTGGTATTCCTTCTGTGCTTCGTCATACTTGGGCAGGGGTACAATCCCGTATTCCAGATCTGCATCCCGGATCTTGACGGCGGCATACAGGAATTCGTTGTTGGAGAACAGCGCACGGCCTTCCTTGAACATATTGTCGGTATTGGCGTAATCCTTGGTTTCCAGCCATGCATCGTTGGTGGCAAAGAAGCCTACCAGCGTTTCCAGCAGCCAGTGTGCCTTTTCGCCGCCGAAGGAAGGAGACAGCACCGGAATGTCATCCTCACCCTTTTCGGTGGTGCGCAGTCCTACGCCGAAATAGATCGGGTCGGTGTAGGTGGAGTGGGTAGCGAAGCCATATGTGTCGCTGACATCCTTGGTACCGTCCCCGTTGAGGTCCTGATAGATCCCGCTGCTCATTTCCATCATCTTATCCAGCGTCCATGTACCTTCTCTCACCAGATCATAGGGGTTTTCCAGGTCATGGTCGATGATCAGCTGCTTGTTGAAGTAGGTACCGTACAGATAATAAATCATGTAGGTGGAAATGTCCCCGGAGCAGAAATACAGCTTGCCGCCGCAGGTTGCTTCCTCCTGCAGGGATGCCGGCCACCAGGGCTTGTCGAAGTTCAGATACTGCAGATCGTTCAGATTGATGGAAACACCCTTGAATGCCAGTGTGGCACCGGACATGGAATATCCGGAAGCAATGTCATATGCACCGTCTCCCGCCTGCACACTGTTCACCACGGTGTTGGCCCAGGTATTTCTGTCGTTATAAGCACCGGGCTGCAGAACATATTCCAGCTGTACGTCAAGCCGTTCTTCCACGGTCAGATTTCTCTGATAAATGGCGTCGTTCACCAGCTCCCCGTTCATTTCTTCCGTATAGAATTCAATGGCAGCAGGGCCGCTCCAGCCGAAGGTGTTGATGGTTTCCCCGTCATACCGCAGATCGGCAGGCAGGTCGTCCGGCTCGTACAGAGTTTCGGTCTCGGTTTCCGCTGCAGTGGTGTCGGTAACTTCTGCAGATGCCGTAGTTTCCGCAGGATCACTCCCGCATCCGGCAAATGCCCCCAGCAGCAGCATCAGAACCAGGGCAAGTGAAATGGTTCTTTTCATAAATTTTCCTCCAATTATTGTATGTATATTATGTATATAATAATATTTTGTGTTTACACGTGATCCGCACTGTCTATCCGCAGGGGCAGCGGGAACCAGGCAGCAGCTACAGGACACAGGGTTCTGGCAGGAGACACAAGACCAAAGAAGAAGGACGCCGCTTCTTTATGTTCCAGTGTGATCTGCGGTGTTTCTTCCGTGTCTTCCACAGAGGGCACACCGTCTTTTACCGCAATCTTCAACACTTCCCTGTCGGCAATCCCATTGATCTCTACGGTCAGCACACCGTCCACCAGCGGCAGAACAGCGGCCTTGAGCTTCAGGAATGCACCGAGAACCTTCTTGTAATGGAAAATAGAATAATTCTGGTCGTTGCCCATGCTGAAATGGCTGCAGATCCGATAGGACTTTTCAATCATCACGGTTTCATGCAGCGGCAGATGCAGGGTCACATTCCCTCTCTTTGCCACATAACTGCGCAGAACATCCTCAAAATCGGCTTCTGCGTCGGCCAGGGTCAGCTCATCCAGACTGTCGATGCAGTACCCCACAAATCTGTCCTCTTCCAGAATCACATGCAGGGTCTTCTGCCAGGAACGGACGATGTCAAAGAACTGTTCTGCCGGACGTTCCATACGTAGCAGCTTCTTCCCATGCAGGGCACGGATCGGTTCCAGCCAGGGGCTTTCCGGGTCGGTCACGGGGACAAAGTCCATATTCTTCATGGGAGCATCCCCGAAGCAGTGACGCATGCTGGTGTGGCTGAAATCAAAATTGATGGCAGTTCCGGCAATTTCATAGGAGAAATACTGGTATCTCTGCCGCAGACCGCCCAGATCCGCCAGATCCGCACCGGCGTCGATCATATCCTGCACAGCGCCGTACAGCAGATCCTTCATATACCCTTTGGAGCGGGAGTAGGGATGCACCGCCACATTGCCCACGCCGTGTACGGACAGGGTTTCGTCCAGCACATGCATGGTGCGGGGGAATACACCGATGGCGGCCTTCAGCTTGCCGTTTTCGGTCACCACATAGTTGTTTTCACAGGGATGATATTCTTCCTTGTACAGCTTGGGCAGGAGCTTCAGGAAGTCTTCATTGTTGCCGTTGAAGCCGAATACCAGATTGATAAAATCCAGATAGTCATCCCGCATATCTGCCGTTCCCCGGCCTTTGTAAATCTGCATTTCTTCCATGACTTGATTCCTTTCCGTCAAATTATCAGATTCTGGATACCGCATGACACAGATGGGATTCGATCCCGTCCGCCTGCATGGCATCGTATACCGCCTGCGCTTTTTCCGGATCCGCAAACAGGCCGAACACAGCAGGACCGCTGCCGCTCATCAGTGCCTGTCCACCGCCGGCGAGAATCCGTTCCCTGAGGGCCGATGCTTCCGGATGCTGCGGCAGGATTACATGTTCAAAAGTGTTGCACATATGGGACGGTATAT
>JAFQGY010000189.1 GCA_017415325.1 Clostridia bacterium | reverse complement strand
GCCAGATCATCCAGAACGGCGTTATTCTGTACGCCCTGACCAAAGCAAAAGGAGGTGCATCCAGCGATGAATAAGAAAAACGAACTGGCTCCTCTGCAGCCTTCCAGAATGGATGCGCTGAAAAAGTTTCTCTTTGACAACAAGGTAATCGTACTCTTCGTGGTACTGTGCCTGATCTGTCTGCTGATCGCGGACACCACCCTGAACTATGTGGCATCGGAAGTGCTCTCCCGGTTCGGACGGAACACCTGTCTGGTACTGGCGCTGATCATTCCCTGTCTGGCAGGGCTGGGCATGAACTTCGGGATCGTTGTGGGTGCCATTGCCGCGCAGATCTCCATCTTCTGGGTTGTGCACTGGGGCTTCACCGGATTTACCGGATTCCTGCTGTGCCTGCTGATCTCCACGCCGCTTGCCATCATTTTCGGGATTCTGCTCGGGAAACTGTTCAACAGTACCAAGGGTGCGGAAATGATTGCCGGGCTGGTGCTGGGGTTCTTTGCGGACGGTGTATACAGACTGTTCGTGCTGTACATCATCGGCGGTGTGATTCCCTTTGACGACCCCAACCTGCTGGACCGCGGTTTCGGTCTGCGGAATGCCTTTGACCTGAACGGTTCCCTGAAGTATTCTCTGGACGACATTTCCTTCCTGACTGTCATGGCGGTTCTGTTCGGTATAATGATTCTCTCCGCCGGCGTGACCACCCTGTTCAGGATGAAAAAGGGACAGGCTGTGGATAAGAAACAGGTTCTGACCCGGGTAATCATTGCCGCTGTCGGACTTGTGGTTTCCATCGTTCTGCGGTTCATCCCCTTCTTCAACACCATGCTGGGCGGTCCCCGTCTGAAAATGATGGACGCTTTGATGCTGATCGGGATTGCCGGGATTGTATGGGCGCTGTATAAGATTCTGAAATGCAAGGACCAGCCCCACACCAGGACGTTCGTGATTCTGGTACTGTCCGTGATTGCCATTGTGCTGAAGTTCGTTCCCCCTGTGGCCAACCAGTTCGCCTTCGTGCAGCTGTCCTCCTCTTCCTATGCTGTGATCTGCCTGATCTGTTTCTTCAACAACTGGATTCTGGGCACCAAGCTGGGGCAGGATATGCGTACCGTCGGACAGAACCGCGGGGTTGCCACTTCCGCCGGGATCAACGTAAACCGGATCCGGATTATCGCCACCTGCATTTCCACGGTGCTTGCCGCCTGGGGGCAGCTGATCTTCCTGCAGAACCTGGGTACCTTCAACACCGTACAGCAGCAGACCAACGTAGGGCTGTATGCCGTAGCTGCCATTCTGGTAGGCGGTGCCAACGTACAGAAGGCCACCAACAAGCAGGCGATCATCGGCGTATTCCTGTTCCACACCATGTTCGTTCTGGCTCCTCTGGCCGCCACCCGCATTGTGGGCGACTCTGCCATCAGTGAGTATATCCGTATGTTCTTCTCCTACGGGGTTATTGCCGTTTCTCTGGCTATGCATGCCTGGAAGAAAGTGGCCAAGCCGAAGAAGGAAGAAGAAGCCAAATCTGACAAATAATTTCCGGAAAAGACTGCTGCATTCATCATCTGCGGCGGTCTTTTTTGTTCCCTGCCGTTGACATCCCCCGGTGGATTTGCTATAATGAAACCGGAAACATCATTGAGAAAAGGAATACCATATGTTAAAACGTCCGCTGTCTGTACTTTTGGCAGTACTGTGTGTACTGGGGCTCACCGCCTGTCAGTCTGCCGCACCGGAGTCTGCTGAGACAGAAACACAAACGGAAGAAACCGAACCGGAAACCGCTGCCGAAACCACCCTGCCTGCGGGAATCAAAAGCAAAGCCGATGCCGTGCGGGCCATGTACGACCCTGCCGCCGAAAAGGATGCCCTGGCTGTGAATCCCGGCGAACGGATCGGATACCGGTTCCATGCCACTGCTCCCTTTGAAGCCCTGGACGTCTGCTGCCCCAGCTGGTCCAACAATATCGGTACCCTGCGGTTCTCCCTGTATCGCTGGGACAGCCTGTTTGAAGATACCATAGCCGCCGATGCCCTTGCCACGGAGCTGTACGCGGACTTTGCCGACAATGCCACCCTGCACTTCGCCTTCGACGAACAGGAAGCGGGAGAATATCTGCTGCTTCTGCACGATGCGGTGGAAACGGTGGGGGTCTGGAACTTTTACTCCGATGTGAGCGGAGGGCTGGTCTACCGGGACGGTCTGGAAGGGGACGGAGAGTTTCAGGCGTCCATCCACTACACCATGACCCCCGAGCAAAATTTTATGGAATGCGAGAGTGTACTTGATATGTCAATCTTTGTGGAAGCTCCTTTTCCGGTGGAATATCCCGCCGATCATATTCTGAATACCCGTGACGCCATGCCGGATACCTGGGATGCCACCGATGGTCTGGGGCGTGTACTGCCCACCCATGCGGAAACCGGGGATGTCCGGGAGGGCAAGTTTGTGGGACTGTTCTACTGGACATGGCACTGTTCCCATGCCAACGCCACCGCTCCCCATAACGTAAACGAAATCATCATGCAGTATCCCGAAGCCATACACGATCTGGATCATCCGGCATGGGGTTTCATCAATGCGCCCCACCACTGGAACGAGCCGCTGTTCGGGTACTACAACACCATCGACAAGTGGGTACTCCGGAAGCATGCGGAACTGCTGGCCGACGCCGGGGTGGACGTCATCATCTTCGACAACACCAACGGCACCTTCACCTGGCGGCAGTCCTATATCCGTCTGCTGGAAGTCTTTGCCGAAGCCAGAGCGGAAGGGGTAAAAACGCCCCAGATTGCCTTCCTGCTGCCCTTCGCCCCCGGAGAGAACACCAACACCCAGCTGGAAAGTCTGTACACCGACATCTACCGGCCGGGCAAGTATCAGGATCTGTGGTTCTACTGGGAGGACAAGCCCCTGATCATGGCCTATCCCGACGGACTGACCCGCACCGAACAGCTCCATCAGGAAATCAGAGAATTCTTCACCTTCCGCCCCGGCCAGCCCTCCTACACCCAGGGACAGACCCGGAAGGATCATTGGGGATGGCTCTCCGTGTATCCGCAGCAGGTGTATTATAACAAGGACGGAACCCCTGAGCAGATGACCGTCGGCGTGGCGCAGAACCATTCCGCCGAGCTGGGTCTGACCGCCATGAACGGCGAAAACATCTTCGGCCGCACGTATACATCCAAAGGGTATGACACCCGGGAAAACGCTGTCCTGTACGGTGCCAATCTGGCGGAACAGTTTGAATATGCGCTGGAAGTGGATCCGGAGTTCATCTTCATCACCGGCTGGAACGAATGGGTAGCCGGGCGCCACGAAAGCTGGCAGGGGGTCACAAACGCCTTCCCCGACCAGTTCAATGACACCTTCAGCCGGGATATCGAACCCTCCAAAGGCCAGCTGAAAGACCACTACTACTACCAGATGGTTTCCTATATCCGCCGGTTCAAGGGCACCCGTCCCGCACCGGAAGCATCGGAAGCCGTCACCATCGACATCCGCGGCAGTCTGGACCAGTGGCAGGATGTTGCACCGGAGTATTATGCCTATACCGGCAATACCGATCCCCGGGACTGCGACGGGTACCTGACCACCCACTACACCAACGACACCGGCCGGAACGATCTGGCGCTGGCAAAAGTGGCGCAGGACAGGGACAATGTGTATTTCTATATCGAATGTGCAAATGACATTTCCCCGGATCTGGACGATCGCTGGATGCGGCTGCTGATCGATACGGGCGACAGTGCGGCAAACTGGGAAGGATACGAATTCATCCTGAACCGGGAAAAGGCAGGGGTGCTGGAACGCTCTCTGGGCGGCTGGCACTGGGAGACCGTGGGAGAAGTGGAGTATGCGGTATCCGACAGGGTTCTGCAGGTATCCATTCCCCGGGACATGCTGGGACTTGCTGACGGATTCACCATCCGGTTCAAGTGGGCGGACAACAACCTGACGGAAAACGAAGCCGGAGAAGTGGACATTCTGGACTTCTACCAGTACGGTGACACGGCTCCCGGCGGACGGTTCCAGTACCGGTATACTGCGAAAAACTGAAAAAGCGGACGGAAGCAGCCGTCTTCGTTCTCCTCCGCAGCGTCGGGCAAACCGGTCATTCCGGCAGACCCCGGCGCTTTTCTCTTTCCGGGTCTTGCATTCCGGGGTGAAATACTGTATAATACTGGTGTATTTTTATTTTCATACAGGAGTATCCATTTGGAACCAAAGAAAAAAAGACATACAGGCCGGATCGTGTTTGTTCTGCTCATTCTGCTGGGGATGGGCGGCATCCTGGGCAGTTACCGGTATCTGACCGGAGAAATGGAACGGGACAGCTTTGTACCGGCCGAGGCGCTTTCCACTGTGGACACCAGAAATATCGTCCGGGAAACCATGCCGGAGACCACCGAAATCGGTCTGCTGGACGAACAAGGCAATGCCACCGATCTGAAACTGCCGGAGGAAGCCCTTGCCGTTCTGCGCGGAGAGAGCACCGGTACCGGGATTGACGTTTCTGATACCGAACCGGCGGAAGACACCGGAACTGCGGCCCCGGAAACCGAAACAACTGCGGAAACAGAACCGGAGACGGAAACCACACCGGAAGAAACGGAACCTGCGGAAACCAAACCAAAAGAAACCAAACCGCCGGAAACAAAGCCCAAAGAAACAAAGCCGCCCGAGACAAAGCCCAAAGAAACGAAGCCGCCGGAAACCAAACCTGCCGGAGAAGCCATAACGCTCGGTTCCAATGTAAGCTATCTGCTGCCGGGAGCTTCCAAAATCAAAACCTTTGTCCTGTACGGTCTGGACAGGAAAACCGCCTCGGATGTGGTGATTCTGACAGCACTGGATCCGGTGCACAACAAATGTAAGATTATCTCCATTGCCAGAGACACCTACTCCTACATCTCCGAAAAAAATGCCCATGCCAAGCTGACCTACGCCTACTCCATGGGGGGTGCGCCGCTGGCTGTGAAAACGCTGAACGAGAATTTCTACCTGCACATGGAAGACTACGTGGCCGTGGATTTCTCACAGGCAGAAGCGGTGGTGGATCTGCTGGGCGGTGCTTCGGTGGAAGTGGATGAAACCGAGCTTGCTTATCTGGGCAGTCCGGAAGGGATGGAGTCGGGTCTGAATCTGCTGAACGGCAAACAGGCGGTCACTTATGCCAGACTCCGGGAAATGGACAACGACCTTGTTCGGACAGGCAGACAGCGGGAAGTAATACGTTCCCTGTTCCAGAATTTCAAATCCATGAAGCTCACCGATTATCCCGCCTTTTTCCGGAAAGCCGCCGGGATGTGCACCACCTCCTTCACCGATGCGGAAATCCTCTCTCTGGGTACAACATTCCTGTCCATGAAGGGCTGCACCTTTGAGCAGTACAACTATCCCAACAGCAATACAGAATGCTGGGGCGGGCTCATTGACGATCTTTTTTACTGGGTATACGATCTGGCAAAGGTCAGTGACGAAATCTACCGTATCATTTATGAGGATCTGTATGTCAGCGGTTATACGGCAAAATAAATCATTCTATTGTGAGGACATACATATATGACAAGAACCATTATACAGGACAAAACCTTTGACGCCGAACGCTCTCTCTATAACCTGACCCACGGCGATGTGCTCCGCTGCACCTTTGCGGGCCCTGCCGACGGGGAATCCGTACTGAAGGAAGCACGGGACGTGACTGTAACCGACAGCCGTTTTTCCCTGCGGTATCCCCTTTGGCACGCCAGAGACTTCCGGGTAACCGGTTCCGTGCTGGACGGGAACTGCCGGGCCCCTATGTGGTATACCACAAACGGGGAACTGACGGGATGCCGGATTGACGGTGTGAAGTGTCTCCGGGAATGCGACGACACTGTCCTGACAGACTGCACCGTGGTTTCCCCGGAATTCGGATGGAAATGCCGTGGACTCGGGATAAAGAACTGCGATATCACCTCGGAATACCTCTTCTGGGAAAGCCGGGATCTGACCATTGACGGGCTGACCATGCACGGGAAATATTCCTTCCAGTACATCGAAAATGCCGTGATCCGGAACTCCGACCTGCAGACCAAGGACGCCTTCTGGCATGCGAAAAATGTCCGGGTGGAGGATTCGGTGGTGGCCGGGGAGTATCTGGGCTGGTATTCCGACGGGCTCACTCTGGTGCGGTGCAGAATCAGCGGTACCCAGCCCCTCTGCTACTGCAAAAACCTGACCCTGATTGACTGCACCATGGAGGACACGGATCTTTCCTTTGAATATTCCGACGTGGAAGCAGCGGTACAGGGGCATATACTCTCGGTGAAAAATCCCCGGTCCGGGCATATCATGGCGGATTCCATCGGGGAAGTGATTCTGGAAGAGTCCATTATGGCTTCGGACTGCACGATCACAGACAAATCGAAAGCATAAATAAGAACACCTCATCCGGTCTGAAAAATTCCGGTGAGGTGTTGTTTTATTCACAATAGATCGTACCGTACTGCAATACAGTGATGCTTCTTCGCTTCCGTATGCCAGCGCAGGTGGAACTGTTCGGGCATCTGCACCTGATATTCCGCCGGTACCCCTTCGTTCAGCGGGGTGTCATATTCGTCGGCTATGGTACAGTCCGTCAGTCCCCCCAGCATCGGGGTGATCCGCAGTCTGCTTCCGTTTCGTTCCACCACAGCAGTGCTGCCGTCGGATTCCGGTTTCGACAGGGTATGCAGCAGATAGTCCACGGTTACGGGTTCCGCAGCGTCAATCCGGTCTTCCACAACCAGCATCCGGGAGAACAGGCGGTAGGTGCGGGTGTACTTTTTCAGCATGGGGTAGGCTTCCGTCAGATCCGTTTCCACCCACTGGATCCCGTGTCGTTTCCCCCATCCGGTGATCTTCCCGGTGGCGGTAAAGTCCCGGATCTCCTGCCCTGCTCCGTCAATCAGGATACAGTTGTGGGCCTTGGTGGCGTTTGTCCACTGCATATGGTGGGCTGTGCCGTATTCCCTGCCGAAATAGCCCGATGGGGAAATCAGGGCCGTTTTACCGTGGAACAGAGCGAAACTGCCCTGGTCGGCGTGTCTGTGGCTGCCGGAGCCGAATTTGGTGGCGTGGATCAGGCAGGCAAAATCGTTTTGGTTGTCCGCAAGGTCGGTGTGCATGGCGGCATATCCGGCTTCCGGGAACACGGCCAGGTCGGATTCCGGTTCCGCCGTGACAGATTCAGCCTGAACGGGCAGGAAAGTGTCCAGCAGGTGCAGAAGGTACAGTTCCGGTTCCGGGGTTTCCCGCTGTCTTTTCTTCGCCAGTTCCGAGCCGAACCGTCTGGCATAGACCCCCAGCGGATCATGCGCAAAGAAGCCCGGCCATTCCGCATCTTCCGGATGACACCAGTATCCGTCGCAGAAGGGGTGGTTTGCCAGGTTCGTATCTGCTAAATGCACAAAAAACTTCGCCAGATTCCGGTAAAAAGGACGGGACAGGTAGCTCTTGCCGGTATACCGTTCCACAGCCGAGAAGAAGGGCAGGTACCAT
>JAFQGY010000188.1 GCA_017415325.1 Clostridia bacterium | reverse complement strand
GCCTTCTTCGGCAATGATGGCGTACAGCTTTTTGATGCACAGCGCTTTCCCGGCGTAAATGGGAGTGGAAGAACCACCGAAATATTTTTCAAAATTGGTCTTGTACATCCGGCACATGGCACGAACGGCACCAGTGTCCAGATAGTAGGCAGGGGTACCGTAGGTTTCGGAAAGGGCAGTGGTGTCCAGTCCGCCGATGGTCAGGTGTCCCTGTTCATTGATATCAAAAGAGGGATGCAGCAGCATAATATTGTTTCTGCCCGCAGGGGCAGTCCTTTCGTTGTTAATCCAGAACCGCTTCGGTGATTTTTTTCCAGAGTTCTTCTCTGCCTTCACCGGATTTTGCGGAGTACAGAATATACGGAACCTCCGGCATGTTTTCCTGCATGAAGGCTTCAAAGGCATTCCGTTCCGTACGGTTCAGCTTGTCGCATTTGGTGCCCACCACAATAAAGTTGCACCGGGCTTCGGTCATGTATTCCAGCATGTCCCAGTCGTCCTCTGTGGGGCCTACCCGGCTGTCGATGAGCTGGCAGACCAGACGGACAGAGTCGAAATTGGGGTTGTTGGTGAAGTACCCGTCTGTCAGGCCGGACCATTTTTTCTGGTCTTCTTTTGTCCTCTTGGCATACCCGTATCCCGGCAGGTCCACCAGATACAGCTTCTTGTCGATATTGTAAAAGTTTACGGTGATGGTTTTCCCCGGCTCACCGCTGACTCTGGCCAGGTTTTTCCGGTTCAGCAGGGAGTTGATCAGGGAGCTTTTGCCCACATTGGAGCGGCCGGAGAAGGCGATCTGGGGCAGTCGGTCACCGGGAAACTGTTTCGGCAGCCCGGCGGACATCACGAGAGCGGCGTTGTTCAGATTCCACTTCATAGTATTGTCACCTTTTTCTCAGTTATAGAGCGGTATAGGTCGGTTCAGAGGTACCCGGAAGCACGACAGGAGCCAGTTCTTCCTTGTCCTGCACTTCACTGTTGGGCAGAGGCAGGGCTGAAGGCTTTACCAGTGCAATATCCAGTACTTCGTCCACCCGGGAAACAGGAGTAAAGGTCACTTCTTCCCGTACAATGGGGTCAATTTCTTCCAGATCCTTCACGTTGTCCCGGGGAATCAGGATATGGCGGATCCCTGCGGTATAGGCTGCGGTGGACTTTTCCCGGAGCCCGCCGATGGGAATTACACGGCCGGTCAGCGTGATTTCCCCGGTCATGGCAATGTCACCTCTGACGGGAACACCGGACAGGGCGCTTACAAGCGAAGTGGTCAGTGTCACACCGGCACTGGGACCATCCTTGGGAACGGCACCTTCCGGTACATGGATATGTATATCCTGTGTCTTGTAGAAATCTTCCGCAATTCCCAGTGTTCTGGCGTGGGAACGGATGTAGCTGACGGCGATGTGGGCGGATTCCTTCATCACATCTCCCAGCGTACCGGTCAGTTCAATCTTGCCGGAGCCGGGCATGGGCAGAGCTTCCACCTTCAAAAGATCGCCGCCCACTTCGGTGTAGGCCAGACCGTTGGTCACACCCACTTCCGCTTTTCCGGAGATCCCTTCGTCAATGAACTTCCGTCCGCCCAACAGCACCTTTACCGTGTCTCTGTCCACCACCACGGATTTCAGCTCTTCTTCCACGATCTTCTTGGCGGCTTTCCGGCACAGAGATGCGATTTCCCGTTCCAGCGTACGGACACCGGATTCTCTGGTGTATCCCTGAATCAGCTCTTCAATGGCATCATCGGTGATTTTCAGCATCCGTTTGTTCAGACCGTGCCGCTTCAGCTGCTTGGGAATCAGGTGGTTCTTTGCAATGGACAGCTTTTCGGAGGGGGTATATGTGTTCAGTTCAATGATTTCCATTCTGTCGATCAGCGGACGGGGAATGGTATCCAGCGTGTTGGCTGTGGCAATAAAGAAGCATTCGGACAGATCCACCGGCATTTCGATGAAGTGGTCACGGAAGCTTTTGTTCTGTTCCGCATCCAGCACTTCCAGCAGGGCAGAGGAGGGATCCCCATGGGCGTCCGCACACATCTTGTCCACTTCGTCCAGCAGCATCAGAGGATTCATGGAACCGCACTGGGTCAGCGCCGTGATGATCCGGCCGGGCATGGAAGCCACATAGGTTTTTCTGTGCCCGCGGATATCGCTTTCATCCCGCACACCGCCCAGAGAAACCCGGACATATTTCCGCTTCATGGCACGGGCAATGGAGGAAGCCAGAGAAGTTTTCCCCACACCCGGAGGGCCTACCAGACAGAGAATCTGATGCCGCAGTTCGGGATTGAGCTGCTTTACGGCTAGGTATTCCAGAAGCCGTTCCTTGACCTTTTTCAGGCCGTCATGATCCGCATCCAGAATCTTTCTGGCAGCGTCGATGTCCACCCGGTCGGCGGTACGCTTGTTCCAGGGAATGTCCAGACAGATGTCCAGATAGTTCCGCAGTACAGAGGCTTCCGGGGAACCGAAGGAGGATTTCTGCAGCCGTCCCAGTTCTTTCAGAAGCTTTTCTTCGATTTCCTTAGGAAGTTTGGCTTTCTTGATTTTGCCGTAGTAATCGTCGTCGTCCCCTTCTTCCAGCTCATTCTGGATCACCTTGAGCTGTTCTCTGAGGTAGTAGTCTCTCTGGTTTTCGTCGATCTGTTCCTTGACCTTCTTGTGGATTTCCATCTCGGTTTCCAGAAGGCTGATTTCGTTTTCCATAATGACCACGGCCTTTTCCACACGTCTGGTGGGGTCGGTCATTTCCAGCACCTGCTGCTTGTCATCATACCGCACAAACAGACTGGATGCAAGGAAATCTGCCAGAAGTCCCGGATTGGTGATGGAGCGGACGGCCAGCAGGAACTCATCGGATACCGGAGGCAGATACTGGATCATATCCTCCATGGTGTTCTGCAGTTCCCGGATCAGGGCTTCCGCCTTGATGTCGGTGACAGAGGATTCCCCGGTCATGGTCTTGGAAATGATGTCGGCATACAGGCAGCCGTCGTCGGAGAACATTTCGGAAATGTGTCCCCGGCACATGCCTTCCGCCACCACACGGATGTTTCCGTCGGGCTTTTTCAGAGTCTGCTTGATCTTGGCAACGCACCCCACCGTATACAGATCCTTCCGTTCGGGAACCTCGCACCGCAGATCCTTCTGGGCCACCAGGAATACATACATATCTGCCGCCAGTGCTGCGTCGCATGCTTTCTTGCTCATTTCCCGTTCCAGTTCAAAATTGATGGGAACGGAAGGAAAAGCCACCATACCCCGCAGCGGGATTACCGGCAGGGTCAGCTTCTCCACTTTTTCAATAAAACGGGCCATATATATAAATCTCCATTCTAAGTTTACAATGAAATTCCACTCTATTATAGCACAGAAAACGCTGCAATTCCACAGCCAATTATGAATAATTGTAACTTTTTATTGCAATTGCTGCACAAGATCATGATTTTCAGCCGGAATTTTCCCCAAAGTCGGAATTATTCAAAAAAAACTATAGATTTTTCCCTCGGAATGCAGTACAATAAATGATACCAATCCATTCCGGGAGGATTCACGAATGAAAGCCAAACGACTGCTTGCATTTCTCTGCGGCGCTGCGGTATTGCAGGGGATCATGCTGCTGTTCTGTACGGAAGCGGGACTTCTGGCATTGTACCCGCTGCTGGTGCGTGTCAGTGATGAAGAATACCAGACGAAAGGCGCCTATACGGTGTATTATGATATGCGGATGGATGTTTCGGATGCGCCGGAGGTGGCTGTGGGAATCGATTTCGGCGTGGCACAGTCCTATGACGCCTTCCAGCATCTTCTGCGGTTTATCAAACAGTACCGGAATGTCAATGTGATCTATCTGGATGCGTATTCGGAATATGCCGAAGCCATTGCCGCACGGATGCAGGATCCCATGATCGATCCGGGACTGCCGCCTGTGCTTCTGGTATTTTCCGATACCCTTGCCGCTATCAATGAAACCCAGCCGCCTGTGAAGAAGTTTTCTGTCCATCCCATTCAGGAACGGGTCTATATGGATCTGCCGGTGGACAGTGTGCCGCTGGTGCTGATGGATCGGGATGACATGATGGGAAAACGGGAGCTGATGGAAGAGACCGGTATTCTGTGCGTGGAAATGAAGTATGTGAACTGTGAAAACGGGAACGGAGTACGGCAGGATATTGCGCTGCCTTTTGCCGGTGAAGAGGTACGGTATTCTTTTCTGGCGGCATCCCGTATCGAATGGTTTTACCGGTATTTCGAAAATACTACCGGACTTCTGAAAAAACAGGCAGAAGAACTGTCCCCGCTGGAGCAGCTGTCAGCAGAGTACATCATCTGCATTGCCAACGGAACAGCCGCTGACTGGGGAAAATGAAAGGACAGAGTATGATCAGACTGGAAAACGAAGAATTTGAAAAATCCATTATAGCGGAACACTACCATATTGCCGTACCGTTTCAGATTACGGTGTTTGCCGACGGCAGAAAAGACTTTCTGGTATACTCCTTCTGCGAAGCACTGGCGGCGGAATTTGAAGAAAAATTTACCGATCCGCTGTCTGCTGAAGCGCTGGACTGGCTTGCAGAAAAGCTTGCGCCCATGATGGAGGAACTGGACTACGACAGCGGCAGCATGATGATGCACTCCTACAGGGAATACCGTCTGACCCCCGATATGCTGGAGACACTGGCGCCCTGTACCCACGAAGCAGAGCTGCTGACGGTGCTGACCGATGCAGACAGGGAAACGGATGTGGAGCTGGAACTGGATGCATTCGAGATGGACGGAACCAATCCCGATGACGCTATGGCAGTGATCCGGGAAAACGGAAAAATCGTCTGCTTTGCGGCGGTGAACGACATCATCGAAAACGACACCACCGGCGGATACGACTGGATCGAGCTGAATGTGGAATGCGGGGAAGAATTCCGCTGCCGGGGATACGGTGCGGCCTGCGTATCGGCGCTGACCCGGTACTATCTGGAAATGGGCAAGGGCGTGAAGTACCTGTGTGATGAAGACAACATCGCTTCCATGCGGACTGCCGGACGGGTGGGATATACCCTGTACAGCCGTGTGGTACCGATGGTGTACTATACGCCGGAGACGGAAGAAGACGAAGAAGACATAGACTGACGGAGGAACAACACCATGGCATTTGATGCCGGAATGCTCAGCTTTATCGTCCGGGAAATGAATGACCGGCTGGCAGGCGGTAAAGTGGATAAGATCTATCAGCCGGGGAAGGAAGAAATTGTTCTGGTACTCCGTGCCGCCGGGGGGGAACACAGACTGCTGATCTCTGCAGGCGCTGCCGGTCCCAGAATGCACCTGACTGCCGCCAAACCGGAAAATCCCGCCACCCCGCCCATGTTCTGCATGATGCTGCGGAAGCATTTTACCGGAGCAAGACTGGCGGAAGTGACCCAGCTGGGGTTTGAACGGGCGGCCAGACTGACCTTTGACACCCACGACGATCTGGGTTTCCCCACACAGAAGCATATCATTGCCGAGATCATGGGGAAATTCAGCAATATCATCATTACCACCAAAGAAGACAAAATCATCGGTGTGCTGAAAAGCATCGACTTTACCACCAGTGAAAAGAGACAGGTGCTCTCCGGGATGCAGTATGAACTTCCACCGGGACAGAACAAGCTGGATCCCCTGACGGTGGACGAGCGTACCTTCAAGCATCTGGCGGCGGAAACGGAACCGGATCGTCTGGCGGAAAAGTTCATCATGTCGAACTTCGCCGGAATCGCACCGCTGGTGGCCAGAGAAATTGCATACCGTTCCTGCGGGAAGAACGGCGGCACCATGACCGACTGTGCACGGACACTGACGCAGAATTTCTTTTCCGTGATAGAAATCATCCGCACCGGAGAGGGAACGCCCACGCTGGTACGGGCAGAGGACGGCAAGCCCACGGAATACGGGTTCATTCCCCTGACCCAGTACAGCTCCCCGGTGACTACAGAAGAATTTCCCTCATACGGTACACTGGTGGATGCGTATTTCGACGAGCGCAGCAGGGAAGAGCGGCTCCACAAACGGGCCGGAGACATCTTCAAACTCCTGTCCAATGCGGAAACCCGGATTACCAAAAAGATGACCCTGCAGAAGGAAGAACTGGCAGACTGCGAAGAAGGGGAGAAATACAAGCTGTGGGGCGACCTGATTACCGCCAACATCTACCGCCTGAAACGGGGAATGGAAACGGCGGCACTGGAAAACTACTACAGCGAAGACTATGAAACCATCGAAATCCCCATGGACAAACGGCTCAGTCCTTCCCAGAACGCACAGGTATATTATAAAAAATACAACAAATCCAAAGCCGCAAAGGTGCATCTGACCGAACAGTTGGAAAAAGCGGAAGAGGAACTGGCATATATTTACACCGTACTGGATTCCCTGACCAGAGCCGAAACCGAGCGGGAAATGATGGAGATCCGTGACGAGCTGTATCACTCCGGTTACGCTTCCAAAATGAAGAATTACACCGAAAAGAAAAACAAGGCTCCTTCTATCCAGCGCTACGAAACCAGCGAAGGCTATACCGTCTACTGCGGCCGGAACAATCTGGCCAACGACCACCTGACCACCAGACTGGCCGACCGGAACGACTGGTGGTTCCATGTGAAGAATCAGCCCGGCTCCCATGTGGTACTCTGCTGCAAAGACGGTGAGGAGGAACCCACGGAAAGTGCCTTCACGGAAGCTGCCATGATTGCGGCGTACAATTCCAAGGCCTCCGACGGGGTGATGGTGCCGGTGGACTATCTGAAGGTACGCCAGGTGAAAAAGCCTGCCGGGGCAAAACCGGGCTTTGTGGTATACTATACCAACTGGACAGCCTATGTGACGCCGGAGGAAGAAAAGATCAAAGCCATGATGCGCAAGGGGTAAGACATGAACTATCCATACGGAAAAGAGATCCTGATCGTAGGAGCAAGCTCCGGGATCGGGAAAGAGGCAGTGACTCTGTTTGCCGAAGCGGGATATACCGTCTGGGCCGTGTCCCGCAGTATGCAGCATACCCTGGGTAAAACAGTCAGCACCTGTCCCATGGACGTGACGGAGGAAGTGTCCGTGACGGCTGCTCTGGACTGGATTCACCAAAACGGCGGCGATCCGGGGATTCTGCTGTACTGTGCGGGCATCGGGATTGCCGGCAGTGTGGAAGACACCCCCATTGATGCGGTAAAGCGGCAGATGGAAACCAACTATTACGGCTTTCTCCGGGTACTGCCCCATGTGATGCCGTCCATGCGGGAAGAGAAAAACGGTCTGGTGCTGGCGGTCAGCTCTGTTGCGGGACTGGTATCCCTGCCGTTTCAGTCCCAGTATGCCGCCGGGAAATATGCCCTGGAAGCCACTGTGCAGGCTCTGCGGAACGAAGCAAAACCCTATGGAATCAAAGCGGCTCTGATCGAACCCGGCGACACCAGAACCGGATTTACCGCATACCGGAAAATGGAAATTCCGGAAGGATCGGTGTATACGGAAGCCTGTGAAAAGGCCGTAGCACAGATGGCAAAGGACGAGCAGAACGGCAAATCCCCCGCCACGGCCGCAAAGGTTGCTCTGAACCTGGCCGGAAAGAAAAATCCGCCCCAGCATAATGTGGTGGGAACGGATTACAGACTGCTGGCTCTGGGGATCAAGCTCCTGCCGGCCGCTCTTGTGGAAAAGGTTATGGGTATGCTTTACTGCAAATGAATACAGAAAAAGCAGGTTTTCCCGTCAAACAGGATTACCTGCTTTTTTTCGTTTCAGTCCAACAGCCACGGATACATTTTCACATGTTCCAGTATATGTCCGATATTGCCTTCTCCGGCATATTTTGTCATATCAAAGAAGTCGTGTTCCAGATCCGACCAGTACAGCTTGTTTTCGTCCCCGTGTACCTTCACATCCTCTTTCAGTCTGCCCACATACACCTCTACCCGGCAGGGTGTCAGCGCATAATAGAAATCCATCAGATGGGTCAGCCGGATCTGATCCCGGGTTACGGAGGTTTCTTCCCACAGTTCACGGTAAGCCGCATCCAGCCCGTCTTCGCCTTCCTCTATTTTACCGCCCACAAAATTGGAAAGTCCCTTGTAGGGTTCCTTCAGACGGCGGCACATCAGCAGTTTTTCCCTGTCGGAGGAATACACAACGATCAGGTTATAGTTCTTTTCCTCTGCCATTACTGCATTTCCTCCAGAAGATCTACGGTATTGGCCACAGCACCTTCGATGGATTTCGTGTTGGAGGCATACCAGGAAGCGATCTGCAGGTTTTTGTTGCCGGAGAGATTCATGATGATTTTTTCAGCGCTGCCGAAATAGGGACTGTAGATGTATTCACGGGTTACCACAACGCCGTTTCTGACAATATCCAGCATAGCGGCGGTTTCTTCATTGCGGGCGTATTTTTCCTGCATACAGGTTTCAAAATAAGCGGGGGTTACGTTTTTCCAGGTTTCGTATGCCATGGCTTCCATGACTGCGCAGGCAGTGTCCGGATCTGTGTTGTCAGCAGGGATACACCAGATGGAAACGCCGGTGGTGGAGTTGGTATAATACTGCTCCTGCTGTTCGTCCAGTTTGGGGTAGGGAACCAGCGTGAAGCTGTCTTCCATATCCCGGAAATATGTCCGGGCATTGTCCAGTTCCCGCTGGATCATCAGTGCCAGGCCGCCTGCGAACATTTCACACTGGATATCTACATTTTTCTGG
>JAFQGY010000187.1 GCA_017415325.1 Clostridia bacterium | reverse complement strand
CGGCTGTGACAGGGCATTCCCTGCAGAAGAAATGCGGGTTCCGGTCATTTGTTGTGGGAGACGACGGGTACTTCCGGCTCAACGGAAAACGGGTGTACGTAAAATGTTCCCACACCGGCAACTGTTTCCCGGAATCGGCACATTTCATTTCCCGGGACAGAGAACTGCTGCGGCGGGACTTCCTGATGGCCAAGTCCACCGGGTTCAATATGATCCGGTTTATCTCCGGGGCAGCGCTGCCCTTGCAGATGGATCTGTGCGACGAAATCGGGCTGATGCTGTATATAGAACCCACAGCCGGATGGTGCAGCCGCAATGGGGAACATACGGCGGAACTGTACAAACAGGATCTGTTTTCCATGATCCGCCGGGACAGAGCCCATCCGTCCGTGGTGATCTGGGGACTGCTGAATGAAACCACGCAGGATGCCGGTTCGGATATTGTCTGTCACACAGCCAGAGATATTCTGCCGGAACTGCGGAAATGGGATGATACCCGTCTTGTACTGTATTCCAGCGGCAGATGGGACAGGGATCCGGCGGTAGGTTCCGTTTCCAATCCCGGAAAGAAAGAATGGCAGTATCTCTGGGGTTTTGACGGGGAAGGGCTTTCTCCGGACGGAGATCTGGGAGACATCCATTATTACCCCAATTCCGTTCCTCTGCGGAAACCTGCCAGAGATCGGATGCGCCGGTTCGGGGAAGGTACGGCAAGACCTGTATTCATGTCGGAATCCGGGGTGGGCAGTGCGCTGGATACGGTGCAGCTTACCCGGAAATTCATGGAAACCGATGCGATGCGGCACTGTCCGGATGTACAGATGGTATTCCGGATGAACGAACAGTTCTGCAATGAACTGACGAAATTCGGCTTTGACAATGTGGTTCCCATGCCGTCGGAGCTGATGCGCGGCAGTATGCAGAACCATGTATATTACCGTACGCAGGCTTTTGATCAGCTGCGGGGCAATCCCCGGCTGTGCGGAATCAGTCTGACAGGGCTTCTGGATCATTCCATCTGCGGCGAAGGACTCTGGACGCTGCACCGCCGGTTCAAGCCGGGCATTGCCGATGTGCTGCAGGACGGTTTTGCTTCTCTGCGGTGGAATCTGTTTCCTTCAGCTCCTGCGCTGTTCCGTGGAGATGTACTGGAAGTGGAGGGTTCCATTGCCAGTGAAGATGTCCTGAAGGCTGGCAGCACCTATACAGCTGTTGCAGGACTGTTTGCAGAGGATGGGTATCCGTATGATGTACGGACATACACCTTTACCGTAACGGAAGAAATGGTTCGAACCATGGTCGTTCCGGTCTTCCGGGATACATGGGATACGGCAGATCTGGAACCGGGCAGGTATACCTGCAAGGCGGAACTGCTGGAGGCAGATGCTGCCGGAGGAATCCGTACGGTGTATATCTGCGACCGGGTTTCCGGTTCCGGAGAAGTCTGGGCAGCCGGTATTTCTGCGGAAGAAAGAAAACTGCTTGCCGGGCTGGGCTTAATTGTCCGTCCTCTTGCGGAATATGCCGGGGAAGGCGTGATTCTGGCGGGGCATGTGGATGAAGAACTGGCGGGCAAACTGCGGAAACTGGCGGCGGAAGGAGCACATGTCATTGCGCTTCGGGCTGCGGAGGAGGCAGATGCGGCACTGACGATTCTGCCGGAAAACCGTCGTCCCGCAGTGCGTCGTGAAGCAGACTGGCTGTATCACAGAGAAACGGTACTTCGTCCCCGGGGACGTTTTTTTGCCGGTATGCAGACAGGGCTGTGTGATGCCCATCTGTACACCGATATGATCACCGGCGTGAGTCTGGAAGCCGAAGGGGATGCTGTTCCCGATGTGACCGATGCAATCGCTTTTGAAACCGGATATCCGGATCCCAAGGGTTTTCTTGGCGGATATAAGCTGGGGTCCTTCCATATCGGCAAGGGGGAACTGCTGATCAACACATTCTCCCTGCTGGATACAGCCGGTACGGTGCCTGCAGCGGCGAGACTGCTTGTGAATCTCTGCATGGTGTTCTGAGCAGAAATCACAATGGGATATTTTCTGTATAGATTTATAAAAATATATATATTCCGATTGACATTCGGTGTTTTTTCTGCTATGCTGTATACAGCGGATACACAGCATATTTCTCATACTTTTTTACAGAAAGGGATTTGTTTATGTCCAAAAAACGTATGTTTTCATTGCTTCTGTGCGCCATTCTGATGTCTTCTGCGGTTACCGGCTGTTCCGGCGGAGGAGACACTGTGCAGACATCGGCAGAAACGGAAGCGGTTGTTTCCGGGAATGAAACGGAAGCGGACACCGAAAAAATTGCTTTTGACGTCACAGGCATTGACTACGAGGGATATGAATTCCGTGTATGGAATTTTGACAATTATAAGGTAAACACATGGGATCCCAAGGATATCCCAAACGATCTGTACAGCACGGAGCTGACTGGGGATGTACTCAATGACGCTGTGTTTACCAGGAACAAGAACGTGGAGGAAGCGCTGAACATCCGCATTACCGTGGAAGACCGGGATGACGGAACCATGGATACAGGGCTCCAGCAGTCTGTAGCAGGGGGAAGCCAGGATGTGGACATTCTCTTCCCCCGGTTCTACTGTATGCCTATCTATGTGAACAAAGGGTATCTGATGGATCTGAACCGTGTGGACTTCCGGGATACGGATGCTCCCTGGTGGAATGCAGAAGCCAATGACGTGCTGAACATTTATGGCAAACAGTTCGGAATGGTGTCCGATATCACCTATCAGGATAAAGTATGCACCATCGTTACCTATTTCAACAAACAGATGGCAACGGACTACCAGCTGGGGGATATGTACGAAACCGTTATCAACAACGAATGGACACTGGATAACCTTCTTTCCATGGGAGAAGCTGTGTCTGCCGATGTGAACGGCGACGGTGCATATGATATAAACGACGCGTATCCGCTGTCCTGCCAGAACGATGCGGCATATTACCTGCTTCACGGCGGCGGAATCCGGTTCTGTGAAAACGATGGGAAAGGCAATATCGTGCTATCTCTCACCAGCGAACAGGCTGTTTCCGGTCTGCAGAAGATTTATGAAATCATGGGCAACCAGCAGATGTTCTTCAACCGCCAGTCCTTTGGCGTTTCTCTGCAGGATGCGGTCAATATGTTCTGTGAAAACCGGGTTATGTTCCTGATCCGACCCATCCAGTCCCTGTTCCTGATGCGGAATATGGAAGCGGATTTCGGGATTCTGCCCGTTCCGAAACTGAATGAAAACCAGGCCTCCTACGGTACTGCCGTGAATCCCCATGCCGCTACCTTTATGTGCTGGCCGGTCATTGCGGAGGATATTTCCCGCAGTGCTGTGATCACGGAAATGCTGGCATGGGAATCCCATTACAATGTTATCGATCCTCTGTATGAAAATATTCTCGGCAGCAAGCTGATCCGGGACGACGGTGCTTCTGCCATGCTGGACGTGGTATTTGACAGCATTATCTACGACATCGGTCTGATCTGGAATTTCAACGACATGGGTACCAAGCTGCTGACCAACAAGGATACCAATGTTGCCTCTCTGCTTGCCGGAATGTCCGGTGCCATTGAAGCAGAAATTCAGAAACTGCAGGAAACTGTAAAAGATCTGGGCTGACCTGACGGCATTGGGCACCCTGTGGAGGAAACCGTATGTATACATCCATTGTTCGCCATAACGGCCAGCTGATGATTTCCGTGGACGGTCAGCTGTATCCGGCACTGTCTTTCAAGTCCTTCCGGCCCAATCCGCAGAATGTCAGCGAATTCCATGAAGCCGGTGTGCGGTTGTTTACGGTATTATCCAGCGGCATCATATCAGG
>JAFQGY010000186.1 GCA_017415325.1 Clostridia bacterium | reverse complement strand
TGGCTGCGCAGAGGGGATCCCAGTGACTCCATCGGCTGGAACCGTCCCGGCTACCACGAGTTCTGCATGAATACCCCCTATCTGGATATGCTGGCCGCACAGGTGGAAGAAGTGGTGAAAAACTACGATGCGGACGGGATTTTCCTGGACATCGTGGGCGTGCGTACCTGCTACTGCCAGTACTGCGTAAAGACCCTGCTGGACGAAGGCAAGGATCCCTATGATGCAGCCAATGCAGCCGAACTGGGCGAACGGGTATATGCCAACTACTGCAGAAGAATGCGGGAAGCCGTGGACAAGTACAAGCCCGGTCTGCCCCTGTTCCACAACAGCGGTCATATCCGCAGAGGACGCCGGGATCTGGCAGATGTGGATACCCATCTGGAACTGGAATCCCTGCCCACCGGCGGCTGGGGTTACGACCATTTCCCCCTGTCCGCTGCTTACTCCCGGACTCTGGGGAAGGATTTCCTGGGCATGACCGGGAAGTTCCACACCACCTGGGGCGAATTCGGCGGTTACAAGCATCCCATGGCCCTGCGGTATGAAGAAGCGCTCTGTGTAGCCAACGGTGCCCAGTGCTCCATCGGCGACCAGCTGCACCCCAACGGATACATGGACGAAGCTACATACACCCTGATCGGGGAAGCCTATGCGGATGTGGAAGCCAAGGAACCCTGGCTGGACAACGTGACCTCCGTGGCCGACATCGCCATTCTGAGCCAGGATGCTTCCATCGCATATTATTCCAGAAGCCAGCTGGTACACCATCACGGTGCATCCGGGGACGTTGGTGCCGGCAGACTGCTGCTGGAGGGAAAGTACCTCTTTGATGTCATCGACTTTGAGGAACCGCTGGACAAGTACAAGCTGCTGATCCTGCCCGACTCCATCCGTCTGGACAAGGTCATGGCCGAAAAGGTACAGGCCTATGCGGCAAAGGGCGGTAAGATTCTGGCAAGCGGTACCTCCGCACTGTCCACGGACGCAGACGAATTTGTGGTGGATCTTGGAGCAAAGTGGCTGGGCAAGAGCGAATTCCGTCCCGTATACTTCCGTCCGAAATTTGAAGTGGACTGCCTGAAGAACGCTGCTGCCGTCATCTACGAACAGGCTTACGATATCGAAGCAGACGGGGAAGTGCTGATCACCAGAGAAAACCCCTACTTCAACCGTACTACCTTCGCTTTCTCCTCCCATCAGCATACCCCCAACGATCCCGAAACTTCCATGCCCGCAGCTACCATCGGCAAAAACGGCGCCTATATTGCCAACGAAATCTTTGCCGAATATGCAAACAAGGGCAGCATCACCACCAAAAAGATGTTTCTTGGTGTAATCGAAGCGCTGCTGGCAGACACCAAGACCCTGGTCACCGACCTGCCTGCGCAGGGTGTTGTGACTCTAATGGAACAGAAGGACGAACACCGCTACGTAAACCATGTGCTGTATGCTTCTCCCGTAAAGCGCGGCGGCGGAATCGAAATCATCGAAGACATCCTGCCGGTATACGATGTAAACGTGACTCTGCGTCTGGACAAGGCACCGAAAAAGGTATATCTGGCTCCCGAAAGGAAAGAAATCGACTATACATGGGATGGAAAGGAACTGTCCTACAAACTGGACAAGCTGTTCATCCATGCGATGGTGGTTGTGGAATACTGAGGTACGGAGGACAGAGTCATGAAACGATCTGAAGTCAACAAGTATATCAGACAGGCCGAGACTGCCTTTGCCGCCGCCGGGTTCATCCTGCCGCCCTTCTCAAAAATCCCCGCCGAAAAGTGGGCATCTCTGGGGTCGGAATACGATGAAATCCGTGACCGTATGCTGGGCTGGGACATCACCGATTTCGGCAAGGGCGAGTATGAAAAGCTGGGGCTGCTGCTGTTTACCCTGCGCAACGGGGACTATACCGACCCCACTTCCAAAACCTATGCGGAAAAGCTCATGTACGTCCGGGCGGGACAGGTGACTCCCATGCACTTCCACTGGAAGAAGATGGAAGACATCATCAACCGTTCCGGGGCACCGCTGGCGGTACAGGTCTATCTGTCCGACGAAAATGAAGAGCTGTCAAAGGAAGATGTGCCCCTGCAGCTGGACGGCTTCCATACCGTTGTACCGGCAGGCACCATTCTCCGTCTGGAGCCCGGTCAGTCCATCACCATGACCAGAGGTCTCTACCACAGCTTCTGGGGAGACGGCGGGGACTGCATCGTAGGGGAAGTTTCCATGACCAACGATGACAACGGGGACAACCGTTTTCTGGAACCCATGGGCCGTTTTTCCGCCATTGAGGAAGACGAGCCGGCGGTATACAGTCTGTGCAACGAATACAAGAGGAAATAAAATAGGTAAAGGAGTACCGAACCAATGAACCGTAAAAGAATCCTTGCATTCCTTCTGGCAGCACTGATGCTGACTTCTGTGGGATGTGCAGGGGGAGAAGCCACCGCCGATACTTCCGCAGCTGCGGCGGACACAACACCTGCGGAAACCGAAACCGAATATGTCATGTGGCAGAATCTGCCGGAAACCACGCTGAACGGGTATGATTTCAGGATCCTGGAATACACCCCCGGGATGGACACAGGGGCAACCATTCTCCATGGGGACGCTGTGGAAGTAACCGGAGAAGCGATCAATGACGCCATTTACAACCGGAACCGGGAAGTGGAAGAACGGTTTGACGTAACCATTTCCACGGAAGGTGTGGCATGGGGGAATGTAGCCGCCACACTGGAAAAAGCCGTATCCGCCGGGGATGATTCCTACTCCCTCGGCATGGGCGCGCCTACGCCTATGGTATCCCTGATGATGAAGAATGCCCTGCTGAACCTGTATGAAGTGGAGAATATGGAGCTGTCCAATCCCTGGTACAGCCAGAAGCAGGTAGAACGCTTTACCATTCAGGACAAGCTGTTTATCTTCATGGGCGACATTTCCTACTCCACCCTGATGTTCGGTGCCTGTATGATCTACAATGTGGATCTTGCGGAACGGATCGGCCTGCCGTATATTCATGATGTGGTCATCGAAGGGGAATGGACCATCGACAAGATGTACGAAATGACCGAAGGGGTTGCACAGGATCTGAACGGGGACGGCGAGTTCCGGGAAAACGATGACCAGTTTGCCTACTCCTGCCAGGGAAGCGGCAACCTGATGAATTTCATGTTCTCCTCTGACGCCAACTTCATCATGTACGACGATGAATCCGACACCTTTGTAAACACCTTCAATCTGGAAAAGGTACAGACCATCGTGGAAAAAATGTACCGCAATTTCCATGACAGCAACCGCGGTATCGATGCCAAGGACTACACCAAACTGTTCAACGACAGCCGGGTTCTGCTGCGTTCCGCCTATGTGGGAAGCTGCATCAACCATCAGGAAATGGAAGACACCTTCACCCCCATCCCGTATCCCAAGTTTGACACGGCACAGGAAGAATATCTGTCCATGATGACCGGTTCTGTACAGGAAATGGGGATTCCCACCACCGTCAGCGATCCTGCAGCAGTGGGTCTGATCGTGGAAGCCATGTCCGAACACAGCGCAGGGGAACTGAATGACGCTGTTTATGAAAAGGTACTGTCCTATCAGACCATGCGCTCCGAAGATGCCATGGAAATCCTGAAGATCATTCACGAAAGCCTGATCGTGGACTTCGGGTATCTGACCGCCACCGGCAATGCGGATAAGATGAAATGGATCGTAGGCGACCTGGTAGTGGGCAAAAAATCCACCGATGTGGCGTCGCATGTGGCCAAGTACGAAAAGTCTCTGGTAGATTTCTACGATAAGATGCTGGCAGATTTCACCGAACTGGGCTGATGAAAAATAAGAAATAAGAGATCAGAAGTAAGAAATACAAAGAACGGCCTGCATAGGGGACATATTTCCTCTGTAAGCCGTTCTTGCGTTTGTATGGTTTCTTAGACTTCAATCAGTTCCTTGGGGCAGTTTGTCAGGTTTTCCTTGCCGGTTTCGGTGATGTACAGCATGTCCTCGATCCGGCAGCCGTACTTGCCTTCCACATAGATCCCGGGTTCTACGGTGATAATTTCCCCGGCATGGAGCACGGCATCTCCGGCACCGCTGGCCAGTCTGGGGTCTTCATGGATCAGGAGTCCTACCCCGTGTCCCAGAGAATGGCCGAAGCAGCCCTTGAATTCCGTAGCGTCGATGATGTCACGGGCGATCTTGTCCAGTGCGGCATTGGAGTACCCCAGACAGGCGGCGTCCAGTGCGGCAAGCTGTGCCTGCAGTACGGTGTTGTACAGCTTCTTCTGGGTTTCGTCCGCTTTGCCGATACAGATGGTACGGGTCATGTCGGAGTGGTACCCGTTTACCACAGCGCCGTAGTCCATGGTAAGGAATCCCTTTTCCAGCTTCACCGGACGGGGTACGCCGTGGGGACGGGAGGATGCGGTACCGGATACGGCGATGGTGTCGAAGGAAGGCTTTTCGGAACCGTGCTTCTTCATGTAGTATTCCAGTTCAGCAGCCACTTCCACTTCGGTCATGTCGTAGGTGATCATGCCCATCAGATGCTGGAACGCCCCTTCTGCGATCCGCTGGGCAGCAATGATGCTGTCCACTTCTTCCCGGGTCTTGGCAGCACGGATCTGGGAGAACATATTTCCCACGGGAACCCATTCCACATCCGGCATTCTTCTCTGCAGGTCGGCAAGAGCGGAGCAGGTCAGGGCATTGTCTTCATAGCCGACTCGTTTGCAGTTCTCGCTGACCACCAGTTCTTCCACTTTGGGCTTGCCGGGTTCACATACGTGCAGACCGGGAAAAGAGGCTTCTCTGGCGGCTTCGGTATACCGGAAATCGGCGAATACCCATCCTTCCTTCCGGGTGAGGAACAGATAACCGTCGTGGTTGTCAAAGTGGGACATATACAGATGGTTTTCCGCGGAGCGTACATATACGGCATCCAGTCCCTTTTCTTCCATTTTTTCGTACAGTCTGCTGTACCGGATTTCCTGCATAGTCATGATGCTGTTTCTCCTGCTTTATTTTGGATTTCGTGCATGATATTTTTTCATATATGGTTTTTCGATCAGCCTCTTGGAACGGTTGAACAGATCGGTGCGGTCCTTGATAGGGGGGACAATCACGGTATACAGTCCCAGCTGTTTGGCACAGGCGGCATCTGTCAGAAGCTGATCCCCCAGAAACAAGGTAGTCTCCGGTTCCGCGCCCATCCGCTCCATGGCTTCCTTTGCTGCTTTGATTCCGGGCTTCCCCGCATCGGCAATGGCGACATACCCCAGATCCCGGTTGAAGCGCTCCACACGGTAGGCGTGATTGTTGGAAAGGAATCCGATTTTTATACCGAGTTCCGCCAGCATGGCAAAGAAAGACAGTACATCCGGCGTGGGTTCTGCATCATCATAGGTGACAAGGGTGTTGTCGATGTCGGAGAGAATATTACGGATTCCCCGTTCGTCAAGCAGCGCCGGTGTGAGATCCCGGAAGGAAGACAGCACCAGATCCGGCACCAGATATTTTTCAAAAAGCATATTCATAAAAAATAAGAAACAAGAAGTTCGGTGTAAGATATACTGCCTCTTACGGACGGCTTCCTGTTTCTTATGATTTCCTCATCGTTCGGATTTCGTTCCCGGGCTTATTCTGCGGGCTTTACTTCTTCTTCTGCGTTTTCGCAGCAGCAACATTCTTCGGCAGGTGCTTCTTCACATTCGCACTTTTCACCTTCACAGCAGCATTCACCGTCTGCTTCTTCGCAGGTGCATTCGCATTCACATTCGCACTGTTCGCCTTCGCAGCAGCATTCATCTTCCACTGCTTCTTCTTCCACAACGGGAGCGGGCTTGTTTACCTTCAGACCGCAGATGGGGCAGAAGATGGCATCATTGGAGATTTCGTTATTGCAGCCTTCGCAGATCACAACATTGCGCAGGATTGCCAGTTCCTTCTGGTAGCCGGCGATATTGGCCTTGATCTTGTCAGCCTGCATAATGTAGGTGGCAATTTCTTCGGTGTTGTCCAGATTGTCTCTTTCTGCGGTGTAGAACAGACGGCCGATGGACTTGTAGCAGTCGGACAGCTTGGATTCTTCGCTCTTGATGGCAACGTTCAGCTTGGCGATGGAGGTCAGTTCGTTTGTCTTCTTGACGGTCTTGTCGGTAACGTCCTTGAAATTCTTCTTGAGATTGTCAATATTGAAAGCCATGTGGTATGCTCCTTTCAGATGAAACATAATTTTTTATCTTTTTTCATTCTCTGGGAATATTATACACCTTTTCACGGGAAAAGTCAAATTAAAATTCCATGTGAATATGAATAAACATAGGTTGGAATATAAATATTTCTCTCATTCTGCGGGAATACTGTGTGTGAAAGTGTTTTCTTTGAAACAGTGTATACAGGAAAGGAATCCGATATGCATACAGATGCAAAAACCTACCGCCGTTATGCCCAGGCCAGATCCCGCAAGTCCCCGCTGCTCCGGGATATGCTTTTCGCCTATGTCTCCGGCGGTACCATCTGCACCATTGCCCAGCTTCTCAAAAACGGATACATGGCAGCCGGTCTGCAGGAAGAAACCGCCGGTACCGCCGTATCCATTACTCTGATTGCCGCCGCCGTACTGCTGACAGCTCTGGGGATTTTTGACCGGATTGCCAAAAGAACAGGGGCCGGTACGCTGGTGCCCATTACCGGGTTTGCCAATGCGGTGGCTTCCAGTGCCATTGATGCCCGGAGTGAAGGATTTGTGCTGGGGGTGGGGGCAAAGATCTTCCAGATCGCAGGGCCGGTGATCGGATACGGTATACTGGCGGGGGTGGTGTATGGGAGTATCTATTGGATAACAACCTTATTTTAACAGCAAAAGGCTTGATCGGATCGGTCAGGCCTTTGATGCTTTACAGCAATTCCATTTCACTGCGGAGTATATCTTCTTTACAGGTATTCCTGCCGGCAGAGTCTGTTCGCCGGTTCAGCTTTTCAAACGCCTCAAAATACCGGAGTCCGAATGTATACAGAGACTGTGCATTGAAATGAAGATTGTCCGGATTGCCTGTCAGCCCTTCCGCCGACGCAAATCCTACCATTTCATTGTCTGCCGCTATGGTCTGCAGGACATGATTCATATGAAAATAGTTCGGGATCGGGTGAAATGCGAGAAATTCGCCCAGACCGCCCAAAACCAGCGGAACATCGTGCAGGTTCAGTTCTTGCCGCAAAGCCTGCATCATTGCTTCAAACCGTACCTGATAGGTGGGGTAAAGATCGTCAGAACAGTCGCTTTCGCCCTGATGCCAGAGTACTCCCGCAATTTCGGATGTACGTGCGGCAAGTCTTGCGTTGTTTACCGCATTGTCAAACAGCAGTTCCCCGGGCATCCATTGATCAAGCCGGGTGCCTCCGTCTGCACAGCAGATCAGTCCCACATCCACGCTATATTTTTGGGAATAGGCTTCCGCAAAGCTTTCGGCAAGGCTCACACCGGAAAAGCTGCGGTCGGGATTGATGGGACGGAACATTTTCTGCCATCGGCCGCTGCGGAGCGTGTAAATACGGCTTGTATCTATTTCGTGTGCTTCGTGCAGATACCCGCGGCCTGCCATATTCGATTGTCCGATCAGTAAAAATGAGTGCATGGCTATACCTGACTTTCCAGTATTCTGTGCTGCATATACTGCGCCTGCCATCGGAGCCGGACGGGAAAAGCTCTTATTTCTGCACGTACAGCTTGGCCAGTCCGCCTTCCGAGGTTTCTCTGTAGAGGTGGGAAAGATCCCGTCCGGTCTGGTACATGGCTTCCACCACTACATCAAAGGAAACTTTTCTGCTGCCGTACAGGAAATTGGCAAGGCTCAGGGCATTGATGGCACGCATGGCCGCTACGGCATTCCGTTCGATGCAGGGGATCTGCACCAGCCCGCAGACCGGGTCGCAGGTCAGGCCCAGATGGTGTTCCATGGCCACTTCTGCCGCATATTCAATCTGGTCAATGCCCATTTCGAACAGCTCCGCAAGGGCAGCGGCAGCCATACTGCAGGCGGTGCCGATTTCTGCCTGGCATCCGCATTCCGCCCCACTGACAGAGGCATTGGTACTTACGATCACCCCGACAAGCCCCGCCACCGCCAGAGCACAGAGGATATCCTCGTCGGAAAAATCGTTTTTCTCTTTCATGTATTTCAGTACGGCAGGCACCACTCCGCAGGAGCCGCAGGTGGGCGCTGTCACAATGATACCGCAGTCTGCGTTCTGTTCGCTTACCGCAAAGGCGTAGGAACAGACAAGCCGGTTTTCCCGGGTCTGAGGGCTTTCGTCGATATGTCTCTGGTTGTACAGGAACTGTGCTTTCCGGTCCACATGGAGACCGCCGGGCAGGGTACCGGTTTTGATCAGTCCTTCCCGTACGGCATTGTTCATGGTGTTCCATACCGCAAACAGGAAGGATTTGATTTCTTCTCCCTCATGTTCAAAGACGTAATCCGAAAGGCGGATATTCCGTTCCTTACAGATTCTGGCAATCTCTCCGAAACTCTTTTCCGGATACAGTTCCGCCGCAGTATCCACCGGATCAGAGGAACGGATTTCTCCGCCGCCTATGCTGTAGAACTGCTTCCGGCCGATTTCCTTTCCTTCCCGGAATGCAATAAAGTCCAGCGTATTGGGATGATACGGCGTCTCGGTTTCGGTGTCCCAGACGATTTCTGTCTGTACACCGGCAAGACTTTCCAGAATGGCCCGGTCGGTGCTGTGGCCTTTCCCCGTTTTGGCAAGAGATCCATACAGAATCACCCGGATACAATCCGCATCCGGATAGGCTTCGGAAAACTGCAGCGCTGCATAAGCAGGTCCCATGGTGTGTGAACTGGACGGTCCGTAACCGATTTTGAATATACTGCGAATGGATTTCATACTATCCCCTTTTCAGAGTACGATCATTTTTACTATCTATTATAAAACAGATTGCGGAATTTGTCAACGCTCTATTCTCTGAGAATCCGGTTCAGTGTCAGGGAAAACACCATCAGCGACAATACGGCAAACAGAACCTCTTTTCCGCCGATCCCGGACAGAGCCGCCAGCAGAATCACCGATGCATCCACCGCCAGAAAAATCCATCCGGCGGAAATCCGGTGATACCGGTCCCGGAGCAGATGGACAAGAATATCCGTCCCGCCGGTGGTTGCGCCTTCCCGGAAGATCATACCGATTCCGGCAGCCTGCAGAACCCCGCCGAACAGGGCAGCTCCCCAGATGGTACGGTGCAGAAGCGGCATATCCAGCCACAGGATCAGGTGGTCAAACAGATTGGCAAGCATGGCGGAAACCAGTGTGGCATACAATGTTTCTTCCAGAAAATGTCTGCCGAATCTGCGCCATCCCAGCCAGAGCAGCGGCAGATTCAGAAGCAGAATGATGGTGCCGGTTTCCAGCGGGAGATATTGTCCTATGACAATGGCCAGCCCCGATACGCCGCCCGGTGCCAGCGACCAGGGTTCCAGACAGAAGGATACCGCCATGGCGAACAGAAAGCATCCTGCCGTGATACGCAGATATGTGAAAACCGTTTGCTTGTTCATAATCCCTCCGGGAAAAACATGAAGTAAGAAGTATACTGGAAAGCCGCAGTTTTTTGCAGAATCATATAGCAAATCTGCTGCAGGTATGGTATAATAAGCACAGGGCAGACACATGGTATTGTACCCTGCCCGACAGAAAGTATACGAAATGTTTTTTCCTACATCATGCCTCTTACTTCTTACTTTTCAACAGGAGGTCTTATCAACATGACAAATCAGACTTTATATACCTGCATTACCTCTCACGAACACCATGCATTCCGCCGTAATTCCATTCCTTCCCGTGCGGAAGAATACCATGCAGCCGGCCTGACTCCCGCCCAGCGGATGAGCGCCCGGTTCTGCGAAATGGCAGCGGAAGAAGCGGCGCATCCCCATATCCTGCCGGGCCAGAAGATCGTGCTCATGCGTACCCTGCCGAACGGCCCCGATGTGCTGACTGCGGAAGAATGGGACGAAATCCGAAAAGACCATTTCATCCACGAATCCGGCTATATCTCCAACATCTGCCCGGATCATATGTCTCTGGTGAAAACCGGGTTCAAGGCTGCAAGAGTGGGAGCGGATCCTCTGGCGGTGGCCTAACGCAGAGTATTTGACGAACATGGTGGCGGTTGCAAGCCGCAATCCTCATTGTCAGATTCTCTGCTTCACAAAGAGATACGAAATGGTTAACGAGTTCATCGCCGATGGCGGTGTGTTGCCCGACAATTTACATA
>JAFQGY010000185.1 GCA_017415325.1 Clostridia bacterium | reverse complement strand
CGCAGATGGCTACATATTCATCTGTAGCGGCACGCATGCTGTCTTCTCTGTTGGATTCAATATAATAGGGAGAAATCAGCACCATGCCCTTCACCACCGGCAGGGTACGTTCCATCATTTCACAGAGATTCTGTCTGTATTCCGCCGCATACACATGCAGGGAACGGATTGCCGGAGAGTCAAACCTGCGCCAGATGTCGTTGATCCCGATCATGACGCTGACCCAGTCCGGCTTCAGGTTCATCACATCGTTCTGCCAGCGGTTCCGCAGATCCAGACTGGTGTTGCCGCCGCAGCCGGTATTGGAAATCCAGAACAGCTTGTCCGGATACACCACATTCAGAATATTTTCGATCTGTCTTACATAGCCATTGCCGGTTCCGGCCCACAGTCCTTCCCCGACCGGTCTTCCTCTGTCGGCATCTGTGGTGGAATCCCCGGTAAAGACGATTCTGTCACCGTTTTCAAAAAGCATATGTGCCTCCTTGGATAATGAAACTGCATTGCAGTATGAATTCTGTATTTCGCCATGTCTACATTATACCATATTCACCGCCAAAAACAATAGAAATTGTAAAAATCAACAGGAAATTTTTCTCTGTTTTTCTGTCGGTTCCGCCGTTTTCCGGAATGTCGTATTTTGCCGTATTTTATTTTATGAAGAAAACATTATTTTTCTAGAATGAAATCAAACGCCATATGTTGGTGCATCACACAATGTAAACACAATATGTGTATTTTATATGCAGCGTTTCCTTTTGCAGAAAGATTTTCAGATTTAAGAATACTTTTTATTTTTCGTGTTATAATAAGGAAAATATATTTACCAGTATTTTCCATCTAATATTATTCACCGGGAGACTCTCACCATGATGCAGATTCAGTTACAGCATAAGCTATGTACCCAGACCATTGAACTGCCGGAAATTGGCAGGATAACCTATACACTGCTGGAAGACATACTGCCCTCCGGAGAACGCTATTATTCCATTACTGTGGAGATGAACGGCCCCCTGCACCGTGAATGCAGCAGCGTGCCAAACATCACCTGCAACCGCCAGCTGGCATTGCGAATGTTCTGGATGGTATGCCGGGGTACGGTAACTCCATGTACCCTGACAGATATTCTCTCAGACCTGCTTCCGTGATATATCCTCTGCAGCCACAGCGTCTTGACATTCGCTCCCTTCCGTGATAGACTTATAGTATACTGCCGCAGACTGTCGGAAGGGAGAATCCTATGCAGACATTTTACACAACCGTTTTCAGCAGAATACAGCACTTCCGTGAGACAGCCGTCATGCCGTTTCTGCAGATGCTGGCACAGAGAAAGTTCACCTGTTTTCTGCTTCTGTATGTACTGTCCTGCTGTCTGCTGGCGTATGGCGGAACGGTTCTGCGGACGGTTGCTTTGCTGTCAGCAGGGCTGCTTCTGGCATTGGTTCTTCTTCTGACGTACAGAAAACGATTCTGGTATGGGGTGTTCGTGCCGCTGCTGGCCGGGATTCTGTGCGGGAGTATGCAGTCTTTTCTGGTATTGGATCTGTATACAGG
>JAFQGY010000184.1 GCA_017415325.1 Clostridia bacterium | reverse complement strand
TGACCTTCACCACGGGAGAAGAATCCGGCCTTGCCGTATACGGCAGAAAGAGCGGCAGATACGGTATCGGCATCGTACTGCAGGCGAAATAAGAAGTAAGAGATCAGAAATAAGAAATAGTCTATGATAAGAAACGGCTTACAGATCGGTTGGGAGCGGATCCCTTCCGGAACTGTAAGCCGTTTTGTGGTATAGTGTACTTCTTATGTAAATGATGATTAACTCTATACCGTTGTCGGTTCAACAAACGGTAGGGCGGGATGCCTTCATCCCGCCGTCTGACATTTTGCAAATGGCGTATTTCTGTACAGCAAACATACGATTTTGTTCAAAAAAACTCTCGTATTGCGGCACAAAATGGTAGAATACCAAACTTTACGGCGGCGGGATGAGGGCATCCCGCCCTACGATATTTTCACTTTTGTAGAAACAAGTTAATCATCGTTTCCTTATTTCTTATTTTGTCTCATTCATTCCCGTTCCCGAAAATCCCCTCCGAGATTCCGTCAAGCTGTACCCGGATATGTTCCTGTTCCCGCAGATACCCGGCATCAAATCCGTTGTCCTGCATCCGCCGCACGGTATGATATGCCAGTCGGATAAACTCACGCAGAGAGATACGAAGCTGCTGTTCCAGTTCCTCCCCTGCCAGAACTTTTGTCAGCATATAATCATTGGATCCTGCTGCGCCGGGAAGATTCCTGGCGAGAGAAACAGCCTGCTGATTGTTCCCCTGTTCATACAGGATCATGCAGAGGATTTCGGTTGCACAATGCCGCCACCGGTCTTCCGGGCAGTTATGCAGGATATGACGGCATAATCCCTCCGCTTCATCAAGAAGTTCTGTTTTTTCCTGGTTTTCTTTGGAAAAAGCATACCAGTACAGTTCTGATGCAAGAAGCTGCATGAAAAACCAACAGTCCGGGATTTCACGGAGAGCACTGCGGATATGACAGATTCTCTGTTCCAGAACCGATGGTGCTATATCAACAGTGCCATCCGGATGCTGTTTTTCTGTCATAAAGAGGGCATTAAAGGAATCGGTCAGCTCCCGGATGCGTGCGTCTTTGGCGGCTTCATCAACCCCCAGCAGGGTATCCACGCTGACGGCAAAAAAACCGGCGATCTGCGGCAGAAAGGCAATATCGGGTATTCCTTCGCTCCGTTCCCACTTGGACACAGCCTGTACAGTGATTCTCAGAAAGTTTGCCAGTTCTTCCTGTGTACAGCCTCGTTGTTTCCGGAGTTCCTTCAATCTTTCGGCAATTCTGATTTGCATATATATTCTCCTGTGATGGTGGGATAACAAGCGCTTGTTCCGGTACTATCATACCATACTGCAGCGCAGAGGGCAAGAACCGCTATGTTGATATTCTGTTTAGAAATTCAACGTTCCGTATATTCTTCATACTGTTCAAAGAAAAGACGCCAGTCACAGTGACCAGCGTCTGTCAGAATTTTCTTATTCTTTTCCATTCCAGCAGTATGTGCAGAACTTGTCTTCATCCAGCCCGGAGGCGGCGATCATGTCGTCCAGTCTCTGATATTTCAGCGTGGTGAAGTTCATCATCTTCCGGATCTCTTCCACCATCCGTTCATATTCCGGTGTGTCGGGATTGCAGTACAGTTCCAGCTTGCCTTCGTGATCCGCACCTTCCAGCATGGCGATGATCCGGCGGGAGATCAGATCCATGTCGGAGGTGGAACGGGAGAAGTTCAGGTACTTGCAGCCGTACATGATGGGCGGGCAGGCCAGACGGATGTGTACTTCCTTGGCACCGCTCTTGTACAGGAATTCCGTGGTTTCCCGGAGCTGGGTGCCT
>JAFQGY010000001.1 GCA_017415325.1 Clostridia bacterium | reverse complement strand
GTTACCGTTGTGGATGGTACTGCCAAGATCACCGGCAAGACTGCCAACGGCTTTACCGTGGAATGCAAGGGCGAAACCTACGAAGCTGCCAAGCTGCTGATCTGCACCGGTTCTGAAGCTGTGATTCCTCCGATTCCCGGTCTGCGTGAATCTTATGAAGCCGGCCTCGCCGTGACCAACCGTGAAATTCTGGACATCCGTGTTCTGCCCAAGAGAGTTGTGGTAGTAGGCGGCGGCGTTATCGGTCTGGAAATGGCTTCCTACTTCAATTCCGTTGGCAGCGAAGTAACCGTTGTGGAAATGCTGACCAAGATCGCAGGTCCCACCGAAGCGGAAATTTCCTCCATTCTGGAAAAGAACTATGCCAAGAAGGGCGTAAAATTCGTTCTGGGTGCAAAGGTTGCCGCTGTAAACGGTAAGCCCGGCGAAGGCGTTGTGGAATACGAAAAGGACGGCAAGATCGAAAAGATCGAATGCGACCTGGTTCTGGTTTCCACCGGCCGCCGTGCAAGAACCAAGGGAATCGGTCTGGAAGAAATCGGCGTACAGATGAACCGCGGGGCCGTTGTAACCGACGACCAGTGCAAGACTTCTGTTCCCGGTATCTGGGCTGCAGGCGACGTGAACGGCAAGGTTATGCTGGCACACACTGCTTACAGAGAAGGCGAAGTTGCCGTATCCGATATGATGGGTATCAAGGATCGTGTGGACTATCGTTCCATTCCTTCCGTAATTTATACCAATCCCGAAGTTGGATCCGTTGGGGAAACCCTGGAATCCGCCAAGGCTGCCGGTTTTGATGCTGCAGAAGTTTCCCTGTCTCTCCGGTATTCCGGCCGTTACATCGCTGAAAATGAAGGCGGTGACGGGATCGTAAAGGTAGTATACGGCAAGGAACACAACCAGATTCTGGGCGTGCATATGATCGGGAACTATGCTTCCGAAATCATTTACGGCGCTGCTGCCATGGTTGCCAAGGAACAGAGAGTTGCCGATGTACAGAAGATCGTATTCCCCCATCCCACCGTTTGCGAAGTAATCCGGGAAGCAATGTTCACCATCTGAGTGCTCTGTCCCCATTCAATACGTTCATATTTATAAATTACATAAAAGGAGATCACCATTATGCCTAAGAGTCAATATGTGGATCCCGGTAAGGTTTTCCAGCCCGGGTACATCGATTTTGAAAGCATTCCGCTCTGCCGCTACAACAAGACCCTGGAAGAAGAAAAGCAGATTTATTCCAAGGCTGATTTCATGCGCATTTATCACGACATGCGTACCATTCGTGAATTTGAAACCATGCTGAATGAAATCAAGGTAAAGAGCGAATACAACGGCGTAGCATACAACAACCCCGGCCCTGCTCACCTGTCCATCGGTCAGGAAGCATCTGCTGTTGGTCAGGCTTACTGCCTTGATATCAACGACTTTACCTTCGGTTCTCACAGATCCCACGGTGAAATCCTGGCAAAGGGTCTGTCCTCCATCAACAAGCTGGAAGATGCTGAAGTATACGACATCATGAAGGAATTCCTGGACGGAACCATCCTGAACGTTGTAGAAAAGCACAACAACACCGGCAGCATCAAGGATCTGGCCAAGGACTTCCTGCTGTACGGCGCTCTGGCTGAAATCTTTGCACGTACCACCGGCTTCAACAAGGGTCTGGGCGGCTCCATGCACGCATTCTTCATTCCCTTCGGTATTCTGCCCAACAACGCAATCGTAGGCGGCGCTGCTCCTATCGCTCTGGGTGCTGCTCTGTACAAGAGATCCTGCCACAAGAAGGGTATCGTAGTTGCCAACTCCGGTGACGGTGCTACCGGTCGTGGTCCTGTTCTGGAATCCCTGAACTTCGCTTCCATGGACCAGATCACCAAGCTGTGGGGCATGGACGGTCAGTATTCCGACGAAGGTATGCCGATCCTGTTCAACGTATTTAATAACTTCTACGGCATGGGCGGTCAGACTATGGGTGAAACCATGGGCTACACCAACCCTGCACGTCTGGCTGCTGGCTTCAACCCCTCTCAGCTGCACGCTGAAAAGGTTAACGGTTACGACCCGCTGGCAGTTATCGACGCTACTACCCGCAAGAAGGAACTGCTGGTGAACGGCCAGGGTCCCGCTATGCTGGAAGTTGCTACCTACCGTATTTCCGGTCACTCTCCTTCCGACTCTTCCACCTACAGAACCCAGGAAGAAATCGACGCATGGAAGGCAGTCTGCCCCATCGCTGCATATCGTAACAAGATGATCGAAGGCGGCGTAGCTACCGAAGAAGAATTCGCAGCTATCGACGAAGAAATCATCAACCGTACCACCAAGATCATCAAGCTGGCCATCGACGACGAAATTTCTCCCAGAATGGACCTGGACAAGAACCCCGATATGATCTCCGGTATCATGTACTCCAACCTGAACGTGAAGTCCATGGATACCGAAAGAGAACCGGAAGTTCTGATGCCCAAGGAAGAAAACTCCAGAGTAAAGAAGATCGCTACCAAGTCCCGTTATGCATTTGACGAAAATGGCAAGGCTGTTCCCAAGATGAAGCTGTTCAACATCCGTGACGGTCTGTTTGAAGCCATCATCGACAAGTTCTACGAAGACCCCACCACCATTGCCTACGGTGAAGACAACCGTGACTGGGGCGGCGCATTCGCAGTATACCAGG
>JAFQGY010000183.1 GCA_017415325.1 Clostridia bacterium | reverse complement strand
GTCTTCCCACTTATAACCGGATACGAAATTTCCGCCGGGATAGCGCACGATCGGCACGCCCAGCTTCTTTACCATATCCAGCACGTCGCCGCGGAAGCCTTCTTCGTCAGCGGTGGGGTGGCCGGGTTCGTAAATGCCGTGGTACACTGCCCGGCCCAGATGCTCAATAAAGGAACCGAATATTCGATTGTCCACCTTGCCGATGGTGAAGGAAGGGTGGAGTGTCAGTGTTGCCTGCATAAGGATGTCCTCCGTTTGGTGACAGAATTTGGTACATTTGATTATACCATCCGGGAGTGGCTTTGTCAAGCAGGGCAGCGGAATTGCTTATTGGGAGATGGAGAGATCCTGTACCGTTTTTGCAGGCCCGGCAAGGAGCGCACCGGCAGACAATACAAGAGAAGCAGCAATTCCCGTTTGCGGGTGCAGCCGATACCCGGCGGTACTGTCCGGGAAGGTGACATATTCGATGATTCTGTTTTCCAGAAAGAGAAGCAGAAGACTCCGGAAGGAATCTGTATCCAGTCCGGTACGGGACAGAAGTTCCGGTTTGGAGATCGGAATATGGGTGTGCAGCAGGGAGAGAAGGCGGAATCCATCCGGGGAGGCTATGGTCTGCAGCAGTTCCCATTCCCCAGGTCCGACATTTCCGGTATCTGATGTATCCGGCAGCATACAGGAGATTCCCTGATGCACCGAAAGCAATATTCCTTCAGGGAGTATGGTCTGTACGGAATCTGCCGGTTCCTGTCCGAGCGCTGCTGCGAGAATGTATTTCCAGAGTGTGGACAGCAGGGAAAAGAGTGGTGTTCCCGGATGGTCATGGATGTATTCCTGTACCAGCACGCCGGTTTTCTGTGCAAGATCCTTTTCTGTTCCGGAACTGCGGATCTGCAGCAGGGTGTCCAGGGAGATTCCGTACAGTTCACTGAGGGATTGCAGATTGAAACAATCCGGCAGAGATCCTCCCGACTCCCATTTGGAAACAGCCTGCGGCGTGATGCCCAGTCTTTGTGCCACATCCAGCTGGGTCTTGCCGTGTTCTTTACGAAGGGTTTTCAGCCGTTCTCCGAATTCTTTATTGGATTGCATATGGTTTCTCCTGTTCATTGGGTATTTTCAGTATAGCACACCATTTCTCCGGTTACCATAAAGCTGTTTATCAGCAGATTGCAAGCAGTGCTGGGGTCAGTACAGCATATTCTGTCATGGAAGACGGGTACTGGGGTGGGGTATGGCGTTTTTGTCGGTCCGGAATGCAGAATGGGTGGATTCATTATATCACAGCACCGGGGAATATGCAATATAGTAATTAGAAAAATATCTAAACAAATTGAACTCCTGATGGCATGCATACTGTGAAATGGAATCTTTGATCCTGAATATGAATGAATATCCGAAAAGGATATATACGCTATTTTAACATATCCGAATCGGATATACAATATATTTTGAAAAAGTTTTTTTGAAAAATATATGGGGAGAACAGAATGGAACAGGACTATTTCACTTTTGAAAAACAAATACGGGAGAACAGAATGGAGCTGGACTATATTGCCCTTGGAAAACAAATCCGGGAAAAAAGAATGGACAGGCAATGGACGCAGGCGGAACTGGCAGAGCGATCCGGTGTGGAGCCATCCAATATTTCCCACATCGAACGGGGTGCTACCAAGGTCAGTCTGCCGACACTGGTGATGATTGCGAATGCATTGGAAGCTACCATGGATGAGCTGCTGTATCACAGTCTGCAGAACAATACACGGATATCTTCCGGGATTATTGCAGATCTTCTGGCAGACTGCAGTCGGGAAGAGCTGTTGTCCATAGCAGAGGTGATCCGGACTGTCAAGGCGGTTCTGCGGCGGCGATAATTTCCGGATACCCCTGTACAACCACCTGTTTTTGTGGTATACTGTATCCATATCAAACTGAAAAAAGCACCGTTACGGTGGGAACATGAGGATACCATGTCGGAAGAAATACTGACCTGCCGGGATCTTGCGGTAGGATACGAAAACGGCAGAGGATGCAATGGAATCAGCTTTACCGTCCATGACGGGGACTACATCTGTGTGGTGGGGCAGGAAGGCTGTGGGAAAAGTGCGCTGATGGGAGCCATTATGGGCATCGAAAAGCCGCAGGCGGGAACCATTGAATACAAAAATGGTCTGACCACCCGCCAGATCGGCTGTCTGCCCCAGAATGCAGTGATCCAGACTTCCTCTACCGTCTGGGAAATCGTCATGCAGGGCTGTCTGCAGCGGACGAGACATATTTTTGTGGGGAAAAAAGAAAAGGAACTGGCACAGAAGACCCTGGAACGGCTGGGGATTGCCTCTCTTGCCAGACGGAAATTTACGGAGCTGTCCGGCGGCGGGCACAGACGGGTACTGCTGGCCAGAGCATTGTGTGCGGCACAGCGGTTTCTGATTCTGGATGAGCCTGCCTACGGACTGGACGTGATGGGAAGACTGGAACTGCACAGGCAGATTGCCGCCATCAACCGGGAAGACGGACTGGCTGTGATGGTTATCGGTACCGACGGCATGACGGACGCTACCCATGTGCTCCATCTGGGAGACAGCCAGATCTTTTTCGGTACCAAGGATGCATATGCCGGATCGGTGGCGGGACAGCTGTATGCCGCCGGACGGATCCTGTAAGGGGGAAAATCATGAAACAGAAGCGTATAGCAGATTACGGTATCAGGATCGGCAGACTGCCCCGGGGTGAGCGGAATAAAATTACCGATGTGCCAGGGGTAACGGTAGGGCACAGTACCGTCCGGGACGAGACCCATAACACCGGTGTCACTGTGATTCTGCCAACGGACGGGAACATCTTCCGGGATAAGTTCGTGGCGGCATCTCATGTACACAACGGCTTCGGCAAAACCATCGGTACCGTACAGATTGACGAGCTGGGGACACTGGAAACGCCCATTGCCCTGACCAATACTCTGAATGTGGGAAAGGTTGCTGACGGACTTGTGGAGTACATGATCGAACGTTGTGCTGCGGAGGGTATCCGGGTGACCAGCATCAATCCGGTGGTGGGAGAATGCAACGACTCCGGTTTAAGTACTATTGCAGACAGGGCAGTGACGGCAGAACATGTACGGGAAGCTGTATGCAATGCCTGTACGGATTTTGCGGAAGGGGACGTTGGTGCGGGAACCGGGACGCAGTGCTATGGGCTCAAAGGCGGTATCGGTTCGGCATCCCGGGTGATCACACTGGACGGAAAGCCCTATACCGTCGGGGTGCTGGTGCAGTCCAATTACGGTGCTGCGGCAGATCTGATGATTGACGGAAAGCCGGTGGGACAGGAAATCAGCCGCTGGATACAGGGGAAGGAATGCGACCGGGGTTCCATTATTGTGGTGCTGGCCTGCGATGTGCCTCTGACTGCCAGACAGCTGAAACGGGTAATCCGGCGCTGTTCTGTAGGGATTGCCAGACTGGGCTCCTACATCGGCCACGGCAGCGGGGAAGTGTTTCTCGGTTTTTCCACAGGCAATGTGATTTCTTCCGGGGCCGGCGAGATGATGCAGATTTCCTGCGTACGGGAAGACAGACTGGATCTTTTGTTCCGGGCAGCCGGGGAAGCCACAGAGGAAGCGATCCTCAATTCCATGGTATGTGCTGGAGAAGTGCGTACAGGAGACGGGAAGGTTGTCCGCAGCCTCCGGGATTTCCTGCAGGATACGGAAGAATAATACCTACACACAGGAGGAAAGAGATATGAAAAAACTGCGTATTGCTCAGGTGGGTACAGGCCATCCCCATGCCAGAGGACAGACAGATACCATTCTGGCCAATCCTGAATTTGATCTGATCGGTTTTGCGGAACCGTCGCCGGAATACAGGCATCCCGAAAGCAAGTATTTTCTGGATCCTTCCACACCCTACAGCCAGATGCGGCAGTATACGGTTGACGAACTGCTGGCCATGGACGATCTGGACGGGGCGATCATCGAATGTCAGGAAGAGATCGGGACGGAATATGCGCAGATGTTTGCGGATAAAGGTGTGAACATCTTTATGGACAAGCCCGGAACCCATGGGAATGCATCCTATGCGAAGCTGATGGAAACCGCACGGCAGAAGAACATTGTGCTGCAGCTGGGGTACATGTACCGGTACAATCCTCTGGTGCAGAAGGCGCTGGAAATGGTGAGGGCCGGGGAGCTGGGGGAAGTGTACTCTGTGGAAGGACAGATGAGCCTTTGTTATCCCCAGTCCATGTGTCAGTGGATCGGGAAGCATAAGGGCGGCATGATGTATTATCTGGGCTGTCACATGATTGACCTGGTACTGCTGTTTATGGGCGGTGTGCCGGAAAAGGTAATCCCCATGAACTGCTGTACGGGACAGTATGGCTTTACCGGGGAGAATTACGGGTTTGCCGCCTTGCAGTATAAAAACGGTGTGTCCTTTGTGAAAACCACCTGTGCGGAAGTGAACGGATTCCAGAGACGGCAGCTGGTGATCAGCGGTTCCAAAGGGACCATTGAGATCCGTCCCATGGAAATTCCGGTGCAGGGGCCTGTATACTGCCAGAAATCCGCTGCCATTTTCAACGTAAACGGTAAGTCGGAACGGGTGGAATGCGAACCCTTCGGACGGTATGCCCCGATGCTGCAGGCCTTTGCCGACCATGTCCGTGGGAAGAGCGTGAATCCCTTTACATATGAATATGAAACGGATCTGTTCCGGACGGTTATGCAGTGCTGCGGCTGGGAAGACTGAGAAAAAGCCTGTGGAAGGTGGGGAAAATCCCATTGCTTCCGCAGGCTTTTTTGTGTGTATGGTTTTGGGTATGCGGCATTCACAGCAGCTTCAGCCGTCTGACAGCGTAAATATAGCCAAGCATACAGCTGGAATACCACTGGGAAGAAGCGGTAGGAATACCTGTAATGGGATCGATTTCCTGGGCCAGTTTGATGGTGTCAAAATGTTCTGTCCAGGTTTCCAGCCATTTTGTGCAGATATAGTCCATGTCATCACTCCAGCCGTAAGCGTCCATCCAGCGTGTACAGCGCAGAACGATCAGCCCCTGGGTATAGTACCCCCAGCAGTTGAAAGTGGGATGCCCTTCGCAGGAGGGATCATTGACGGCCATGGACGGGAAGGGATACGGTGTCCAGAATTCTTCGGGATTTTTGATGTGTTCCCGGTAAATCCGTTCGATGATGTTCTTATCCTGTACGGGATCCAGAACTTTTTCCAGGAATAGGTGGAATATGGTGCTGGATTTGAATTTTCTCTGGTTTCCGTTTCTGTCCACATCATAGAAGAAACCGTCCTCTTCGTTCCAGCAGTGTGCAAACAGATTGGCTTTTACTTCTGCGGCAGAGGTTTCCCAGGCAGCAGCTTCATCGGATTTTCCGAGGATTCTTGCCATTTCTGCCAGCGCCCGTTCGTTGCCGTAGAAGTTGGCGTTCATATCTACTGCCAGAATGGGCGTGATTCCATCGTCCGGGGGCAGCGTTCCGGCATTCTGCGGCACACCGTCTTTGACATAATTCCCATGACAGGACATGCCCTGCAGTCTGCCGCTGTTGTCATGACCGGTGTCGAAGCCGAAGAACATTTCAATCAGTCCACGGCCGGTGGTCATCCGGTATTTCCGCAGCCATGCATCCCACTTTTTACCGGATGCGTATGCCTTTTCCAGAAATGCCGTATCTTTATTCATCCGGTACACTTCCAGACACAGTGTGAAAAACGACACGCATTCCTGAATCTGGTTGTACCGTACAACGGATTTTCCGTCTTCCCGTTTGTTTCCGTCCATTACTGCAAAGGGAAGCTGGCCTTCTTCGCTCTGCCGGTCCATAAACAGATTCACCGCATTTTCAGCGAGATAGACATATTCCGGTTCCATAGCGGCATAGAGAATGGAATCATAGGTATGCTCCATCCAAAGACCCGGATACTGGTTAGATATCAGAAACAGCGGCTTGTCCATATCTTTGAAACAGGCAATATGAACGTTCCGGATCCGGTCGGATGCTTCCTTGTAAATTCTGCGTACAGCGGTTATATCTTTCATAGCAATCAGGTGCGGGAGGAAAACGATCCTCCTGCTGTTCCTTTCCTAATATGGTCTGAAAAGACTTCAGAGCAGTTTTGCGTTCTTCCGTGCGGCCATGGTCAGCCAGTAGCCGTCCAGCAGGGCAATGGGAGCGCAGGTGCTGTGTCTGTCATAGTCTACAAAATCGGCCATGCGGCAGAGGGTGTCCAGCGCTGCATCGGAAACCTGCCAGCCGGGACAGAGGGAAGCGATGGCAAGTCCTTCTCCTACCGCACGCAGGGGATAATAGGACTGGTGTTCCCGGAAATCGGAAGGTTCAGGGGTGAAATATCCCATGCCGCCGTAGCATCCGGCATACCGGAACTTGGCTTTCTGCCACTGGACATACGGGATCTGCAGCCATTCTGCCCCTTCCGGCGTCATCAGGGATTCTGTTCTCCGGATGGCCATTGCTTCATAAGGCTCTGCGATTTTCCGCATAAGAGCCAGCAGTTTTTCCCGTACGGAGGGATCTTCATCCAGTGCATACACCGCCCGCAGCGAATACTGCATCTGCAGGGCGGCATAGGAAGGGCCGGACAGCGGTATATAGTCCTGGGACTTTTCCACAGCTTCATCCCGATACCGCAGATACATGTCCTGCCAGTGGCTGTTTCCGGTGGTTTTCCAGGTCAGCAGATAGAGCAGGGGCATTCTGAGATATTCGTGCGGATGGATGTCACCCCACATTTTTCCCACCACACCGATTTTGCCGTCTTCCCGGAGAAAGTTGTAATCGTTTTCCGGAATCACTTCCGCTTCAAATTTTTCCGACATGGCTGTCAGGCAGCGGCGGAGGGCTTCCTTTTGGGTTTCATCGGAGAGGGGGGAGAAATACAGACGGAAGGCACCGTAGAACCAGTTGGTATACTGGTCACGGGATGTGTCGATATAATGGCTCTGACAGTCGGCAGGAGAAACGCCCCGGGGGAGAAATCCCTTCCGATGGGAAACGGTGGCGTCCAGAATCATCCCTTTGCAGATCCGGGCGGCGTAGGAGCGCATTGCTTCGTCTCCGGTGGCTTCATACCGGGAGATGACAGCGTCCATCATGATGCCGGCGTTGAGCATACAGTCTTCCATGCCGGTGCCGTATCCGCCGGGGTTGGGGATCAGCAGACGGATCATGTCCGGTTCCGGCAGGTATTTGGTGGCGGCGTCCGGTTCATTGCCGACAAGGTGGTTGTAAAACATGCCGGTGCGGTCGTCAAAGAGTCTGTTCCAGACGAAATTCCAGGTTTGTTCCATTGCGGCCTCCTGATTATTCGGCAGAACCATACAGATTGTTCAGGTTTTCCATCAGGGCAAGGTCTTCTTTTTCGTGCTTGGCGTAATAAGATGCCAGGTTGGTGGTGGGATTGTTGTTGTTCAGCAGGTTCAGGAATACATTGGCCATGTGTGCGCTGAAAGAATAGGCCAGTTCCACATGCATCTTTTCCCCGATCAGATGGATTACCTTGGCGGAGTCTTCGTCATACACATACTTGTTGGTCAGGCAGACATCCACAAAGGCCGGGATGATGGTATAGTAGCCGGAAGCGGTCAGGGCTTCGATGGACCAGCCAACCAGATTCTGGTCAGAGATGGTCTTGGGTACAGCATGGGAATAGTCGGTGTAGGTGGCAATGTAGTCTGCCTGGGATTCTTCCAGCTTAGGGGTGCATAGAACACCGTATTCTACATCGGTTTCCCGGAGAATGGTTTCCGCCATGCCGAGAGAGTCATAGTAGAACAGAGAGTTGCCGTCCCGGAACATGGTCTGGTCGATACGGCCGCCGTTTTTGGACTGGAATACACCGGTGTTTTCATACAGCATGGCATACATCTTTTCCAACGCAAGAGAACCTCTTTCCATGTCGAAAACATATTCCAGCTGTCCGTCTTTGCCGGATGCAAACGTGTGTACGTCAAAGGAAGGCTGGAGACAGAGGTACATGTTTTCATTGGTGTAGCCTACGGTGTCTCCTTCATCCACTGTGCCGTTGCCGTTGGTGTCGGTATATACGGTTCCGATCATGCTGTGGAGCTTGTCCAGTGTCCAGGTTCCGTTGAATACGTCTTCATAGGGAACTGTCATACCGAAATCTTCACAGAGCTGCTTATTGATAAACCATACTCTGGCACGGGATACACCGAAATAGGACATGTAATTGGAGAACAGCAGCATATTGTTGTTGATCCGGTAAGAGGCCACAGAGTGTTCCGGCCACCAGGGGGCGTCAAAGTCCAGCTGTTCCAGATGGCTGATGTCCATGGTGTAGCCTTCCAGCGCCAGATTGGCCATGCGCAGGTCCTGACCGGTCATGATGTCGCAGAAGTCATCTCCGGCAATCACGGCATTGGCCAGCTGGCCGGGATCGGCGAAATATACAGGGGTAACCACCACATTGAGCTTTTCTTCCACAGAGCGGAGGGAATTGTAAATGGCATCGTTCAGAATGTCTCCGTTCAGTTCTTCCCGGATAGAGAACTTGCAGATGTCGTACTGTTCCGTATCCCCAAGACGAAGGGCAGTACCGGCGAAATCCTGTGCGGGAAAATCGGCAAAGGTAGGTTCTGCTTCGGTTTCCGCAATGGTTTCTGCAGGTGTATTGGTGTTCTGTGTGGTTTCTGTGTCCGTGGCAGAACCGCAGGATACGGCAGACATGGTGAGCAGTGCTGCCAGAAGCAGGGGGAGAATCTGTTTTTTCATGATGGGATTCCTTTCGTTTTTTGCAAAATGGTTTATGTGTCAGATATACTTTTCCATGGAGAACCGGCCCAGACGGATGTGCTGTCTTGCCACCGTGTAGGACATGGCCAGTCCGGATTCGTCGAAGTATTGGACAAAGGGATAGAAACAGCTGTCCTGCATGTGCGCCTGCAGGACGATGCTG
>JAFQGY010000182.1 GCA_017415325.1 Clostridia bacterium | reverse complement strand
GTGCAATGTGCTGAACGAAGCCAGCTTCAGCTTTGATCTGAGCACAGCAGACGTGTATTATGCCCTGACAAACGGACACACCCTGACCGCTCTGACAACAAGGGATCCCGGGGGGATTACTGCGGTGTTCCGGGACAGGGAGATTCATGCGGCCATGATGACGCCCACTTTCGGTAAGCTGTGTCTGCTGGATCCGGATTTTACGGCGGAAAGGATACCTTCTCTCCGGTGCCTGTACTTCTGCGGGGAAACGCTGGAACTTAAGCTGGCGGGCAGGCTGTGGGAGCGGTTTCCGGCACTGGAAATTCTCAATGCATACGGCCCCACGGAAGCCACATCGGCGGTTTCTGCGGCACGGATCCGGCGGGAGATGCTGGACTGGAAGCGGCTGCCGGTGGGAAGAATGGGGGAGACGGCGGCGGATATTGCCATCGAGGAAGGGGAGATTGTGCTGCGGGGGGACAGCGTGTTCGGCGGGTATCTCCACGGCGGCGGTGTCTTCCGGAAGAATGGCGTGAACGGATACCGGACGGGAGATCTGGGGTATGTGGAAAACGGGTATCTGTTCTGTGCCGGGCGGATGGACTGCCAGATCAAGTATAAAGGCTACCGGATTGAACTTGCGGATATCGAGCAGAACATTGTCTCTATGCCCGGGGTGTGTGACTGTGCGGCGGCGGCCGTTCGTTCTCCGGACGGGAATGTGCGGTATATTGCGGCATATGTAGTGGGAGATCCACAGGACATCCGGGGGAAGCTGCGGGAGTGTCTGCCGGAATGGATGGTTCCGAAGACGGTGCGGTTTGTGGAGCGGCTGCCTGTGAATGAACATGGAAAAATCGACAGAAAGGTGCTGGAACGGGATGGATATACCGAAGCTTCTGTATGAAATTATCGGGGACGAAGCGGTGCTGGAGCCGGACTGCGAGCTGCTGGAAAGCGGACTGCTGGATTCTCTGGCGCTGATTGAACTGGTGAACCTGCTGGAAGAGGAGGGCGTGACCCTGCATCTGACCCGCATCGACCGGCAGCGGCTGAAAACCACCGGCAGTATCACGGAACTGGTGAAAGAACTCTCTTGACGTTTCAAGGGTTCTGTGGTATACTGGTTTCAACAAAAACGGAACGCACCGAAAGGAAAACACAACATGAAACTGAGAGTAGCAGAAGTGGGGATCGGCGGTATTTCCGGCGCACACATTCCCGCATGGAACCGCATGGAAGACGTGGAACTGGTGGCAATCTGTGACATCCGTCCCGAAAAAATGGATCGCTTTGACGGACAGATTCACGCACGGAAGTACACGGATTTCGATGAAATGCTGGAGGAGGAAACCTTTGATATTCTGGACATCACCCTGCCCACCTACATGCACGCCGATTTTGCCGTAAAGGCACTGAACCGGGGAATCCATGTGGTGACGGAAAAGCCCATCTCCCTGAAGAAGGAAGATGTAGCCAGAGTATACGGTGCGGCGGAAGCCAACGGGAAAAACTTTATGGTGGCCCATGTGCTTCGGTTCTGGCCGGAGTATATGTATCTGAAGAACTGTATGGATACCGGCCGCTTCGGCAAGCTGGTTTCCGGTACCATGACCCGCATCGGTTCCATTCCCCGTTCCAGCTGGGATGGCTGGATGCAGGATCCTGCCAGATCCGGTATGGTACCCTTTGATCTGCACATTCACGACCTGGACTTCCTGATCTATACCATGGGAAAACCGGAAGTGGAACACATTTTTCATGGGATGGATTATATGCACACCATCTACAATTTCGGCGGCGTACGCATTGCCTGTGAATCCGCATGGTTCCATGCACCTGTACAGTTCCGGGCAACCTTCCGGATGCAGTTTGAAAAGGCTGTACTGGACTTCGACGGCAGCCGCATGAAGATCTGCAAGGATGACTGGACGGCGGAAGATCTGGATCTGAACAGCAGTGTGGAAGAAGGAAACTACATCCCCCAGTCCGACGGATACTACAACGAGCTGCGGTACTTTGCCGACTGCGTGAAGGAAGGAAAGAAGCCCGAAATCATGAAGCCCCAGGAACTGGAAGCGGTATTGGATGTGATCGCACAGATCAATGCGGCGAAATAAAAAATCAGAAATAAGAGATAAGAAATCAGAAATATTTTGGAATGCAGGAATGGTTTGCGGAAATGCAGCTGTTCCTGCATTTTTTTGGCATGGAAAAACGTCCCCCTGGGATTTCCGGAGAGACGTTTTCCTGTTTCTCTATCTCTTATCTCTGATTTCTTACTTCTTATCTTTCTTTACCCTTCAAAGCAGTCGTATGCACTCAGGATGGTTTTGCCGATGGCGTACATGAACTTTTCCGCTTCGATCCGCAGTTCCAGAGGGGCTTTCAGCAGGCGGGTGTCTTCCTCAAAGGGTCTGCGCTTGTTTGCGGGCAGCAGGATATTGCCGGATTCAAAGGTGAAGTAGCCCTTGTAGCCGATGTCCAGGAGGCCGTGCATCAGGGAGTCCAGATTCAGGGTGCCGAAGAAGGGGGCCATATGGCTGTCGTCATTTCCCATGTTGTCCTGGATGTGCAGGGCATATACGTGCTCGCCCAGAATCCGCAGACTGTCCGCCTGGGTCATTTCCTGCATGTTCCCGTGGCCGGCGTCCCAGCATCCGTGGAACAGGGGGTGGTTCACATACTCGATCAGGGCCCGCTGGTCTTCGGCGTTGTCGAGCCAGTACAGACCGGGGACACACATTTTGTTGAAGTTTTCCACAAGAATGTTTACGCCGTACTTTTCCGCCATGGGGAAGAGCTTTTCGTAGAAGATCTTGTTCTTCTCAAAGGTTTCGGCAACGGTCAGTCCCTTGGTGTAGCCGGAATGGACGACGATATTCGGAATCCCCAGAATCCCGCAGGCTTCCACACAGCGGATGGTGTCTTCCGTGAAGGCGTCGTTTCCTTCGGCAATGGGGGCGCCCATGGGGGAGTGTGCCTGGATGAACTTCACGGACAGCTCTTCTGCCTTTTCCCGGATGGTCTGCAGATAGTCCTTCCAGTTTTCGCTGTAGACACCGTCGCGTCTGGCGTAGTCGGAGCCGAAATTGTAGTCCAGATAGGAAAAACCGGACTGACGGATGTATTCCATGGACTTGGTCTGGAGGGGCGTATATCCTCCGAAGTCGCCGGTTGTGGTGGCAAGATACATGATGATTCTCCTTTTTTATGCGTTGGTTTGCTGTGCAATACGTATGTCAGCCGTCGATGGCGGTGCGCAGTCTGTCCACGGATGCATAGGCCAGTTCCAGGAATGCATGGGGATCCATGGCGCTGTAGCGTTCCTTGTTCACCATTTCCAGCATCAGGGAACCTGTATACCCGGACTGCCGCAGGGCATCGGCCACATAGTCGAAGTCTCCCAGTCCGTCATAGGGTAAAAAGTGGCTGTCTTCGTTGAATACACAGGTGTTGTCGTGGAGATGGGTGCAGATCAGACGGTTTCCGAACAGGGGCATATACCGTCTGCCGGGGGTGAAGCACTGTTCGTGGCCGCAGTCCCAGCAGAAGCCCACGGGATCGGTCGGGAAGGCTTCCATGGCCCAGGCCAGATTGGCAAGCATCCGCTGGTTTTCAAAGGCGATCTTTACATTTTTACTGTCCGCATAGTCCACCAGTCTGGCAAAACGGTCCCGGCCCAGGTCGGTGATGGAAGGCGGGGTCATGCCGGAGGAGAGATGCACCACGGCAATGGGGGCACCGGCGATGACACAGTGGTCTATGCAGTGCATCAGATCCGCCAGGGTTTCGTCTCCTTCGGGGTTGTCCAGCCACATATTGTTGATCCGGTTGAAGGGGGCGTGGAGCGTTTCAAAACGGATACCGTATTTCTCCCCCAGTCTGGCTGTTTCCGCCTGTCTTTCCGGCGTCAGTACACCGCTGAAGGTAGTGGAAAAGCCCACAGAGGCCATGGTTTTGATATATTCTTCGTCTGTCAGACCTTTTACAGCCTGCAGATTGATGCCGAGCTTGCGCATAACGGGGTTCCTCCTTACAGATCAATGATCAGTCCCACCGGGCAATGGTCACTGCCCAGGATATCTTTGTAAATCAAGCTGTCCTGCACCTTGGGGAAAAGCCGGTCGGACACCACAAAATAGTCGATTCTCCAGCCGATGTCCTTTTCTCTGGCTTTCATCATGTAACTCCACCAGGTGTATCCCACTCTGTCGGGATAGAGCTTCCGGTAGCTGTCCGTGAATCCGGCGGAGAGCAGTTCGGTGAACTTCCCCCGTTCCTCATCGGTGAATCCGGCGTTGCCCCGGTTGGATTTTGGGTTTTTCAGGTCGATTTCGTTGTGCGCCACGTTCAGGTCGCCGCAGTAGATCACCGGCTTTTTGCTGTCCAGCGCCTTCATATAGTCCCGCAGGGCATCTTCCCAGGTCATCCGGTAGTCCAGACGGGTCAGCTCTCTCTGGGCGTTGGGGGTGTACACGCACAGCAGATAGAAGTCTTCGTATTCCAGCGTGATGGCACGGCCTTCCGTATCGTGTTCCGGGATCCCCAGACCGTACTGCACGGAAAGCGGCTCCTTTCTGGCGAAGATGGCTGTGCCGGAGTAGCCCTTCTTTTCGGCGGAAAACCAGTAGCTTTTGTATCCTTCCGGGTCAAAATCCGCCTGCCCGGGCTGCATTTTTGTTTCCTGCAGACAGAAGAAATCCGCATCCTCCGCTGCAAAGAAATCGCCGAATCCCTTGCCGAGACAGGCACGGAAGCCGTTGACATTCCAAGAAATCAGTTTCATATTGTATCCTTTCGGGAAAAAGAACCGGCATAGCACAGTGGAGTCACCGTGGTACGCCGGGGTTCGACTGTTTATAAGGACAGTATACCAAATCTGTCCGGGAATTGCAAGAGATTCCGGGAAAAAACACAGCTTACCGCCGGCCCAGTTCTCTGCAGAATTCGTTGTACCACAGGCAGTTGTCCACCGGGGTGTTGGCCGGGATGTGATTGCCCACCGACATGATGAATCCGGGGTATTTTTTCCCGATGTCCATGCACCGTTTGACTTCCCGGCGGATGGCGTCCCTGTCCCCGCGGAGCAGGATCCGGGTATCTGCGTTGCCGGCGAACAGGTGGGTCTTTCCGTATTTTTCGGCGATGTATGCCATATCGGTCATGGGTTCCATCACGAATCCGTGGATACCGCAGGCGGCGATGTCGTCGATGAACCGGGTGTAGTTGCCGTCGGAGGTGAACAGGATCTTCTTGCCCGCTTCCTGCAGATGGCGGAAACAGCGTTTGTAGGAGGGGAAAATGTAGTTGTGGTACCATTCCGGCCGGATAAAAGCACCCTCCGTCCATACAATATCGTCATGCACCATCACCACCGGTGCATCCGATCTGGCAAGGGCTTTGAAATACCGCTCGATCCACAGGGAATACCGCTCCGTGAAGGCACCGAAGGCTTTGGGGTCCACCCCGGCGCAGGTCAGCAGTCTGTCCCAGCCCAGCATGTCGATGAGCCCGGACATACAGGTGATGTAGATTCCCGTCATGGCTACGGCGTCCCCGGCATAGGCGCAGTGGTTTCTGTAGTTTTCGTTGAACAGCCGGACGATTTCCTCTTCTTCCCGGTAGGGCAGTTTTTCGTAGGGGTCAAAGGCATACACATCCTCTTCGCTTGTGAACAGCTCGTGGACATTGTCGTTGTAGTCCGAACCGTCTTCCGCATATACGGCGTGTCCCATGGAGGTGACGTAGGGCGCCAGAAAGGACTGTCCCACCAGAATGTTCCAGTGCATGCAGATGTCCCATGCGGCGCAGAATTTCTGCAGGGCTTCCTGTCCTCTGCCGTTTCTCTGTTCTTCCACCGAAATGCCGGTGACCTTTTCGATCAGGCGGGAGTGGCCGAAGACGGAATATTCCATCCGGCAGACTCTGTCCGTCATTTCCAGCTGCAGGGCTTTCATGCCAAGTTCCTTATACATATATACCTCCCTTATTTTGCATAGCCGGTATCCATGGGAACGGGTTCCCCGGCACCGTTTTCTCCGTACCATGCTTCGTAAATGGCTTCCGCAAAGAAGTTTCTGGCGTCCCCGAAACCGCAGTTGGACAGCAGAATGATGTCAAAATCGTCTTCCGGCAGCCAGATATGCAGGGTACGGAAACCCATGTGTCCCCCGTTGTGGGTGATCCGGTGTTTCCCGTGCCAGGCGGTGATGGTACAGCCCATGCCCATGCTGTTCAGGG
>JAFQGY010000181.1 GCA_017415325.1 Clostridia bacterium | reverse complement strand
GGGGTTTCCGCCAGGTCATAGCTGTAGGGGCTGTAGAAGTTTTCATGGTCTCCCAGAATCCCCCGCAGCACCGGATTTTCCCCGGTAAAGGTCAGGGAGGACTCCACATCCGCCAGCACGCCGCTGTCCTCCGCTCCGGTATTGGCAAACCACACCGTCCATTCGGATGCCCCGTATGCCGGATAGAAGGAGGTCACCAGCGTCACGGTGATGCAGTCGTCCAGCCGGTAGCTGCGGGTGGTTTTCACTCCCCCTCTGGCCGGTTCCGTTGTTTCTTCCAGCAGGGGCAGTCCGGCCAGTCCCGTGTATACGGTGCCGTTATAGGTAAAGCGCACCGGGACAGACGCCGGGTCGGAGAGCATATTCCGGTACCACGCTTCTCCCTGTGGATTTTCGTATTTGTGCAGCATATGTTTGTCCTCCTTGATGGAGCAGATTTCGTTTTGGGTTGTGCAGAAGACCGTCTTCGGATCAGGTTTCGCTTTCCGTCAGCAGCCGCAGGGCTTCGGTGTAGTAGTCCGGCAGATCACAGGTAAAACGCATTTTCTCCCCCGTGGCCGGATGGATCAGCACCAGTGCCGCCGCATGGAGCATCTGCCCGTGGAACAGCGCCGGGTGCTTTTTCACAAAGGGATGGTTCTCGCCGCCGTACACCGGATCTCCCAGCACCGGATGGCCGATGTATGCCATGTGTACCCGGATCTGGTGGGTCCGCCCGGTTTCCAGCACCACGGAACAGTCGGTAATCCCGCTGATTTTGCCAAGAGAAGTATAGTGGGTGACGGCGTGTTTTCCGTCTCTGGACACTGCCATTTTCTTCCGGTCCACGGGATGTCTGGCGATGGGGGCGTTTACGGTACCTTTTTCCTCCGGCAGTCCCCCGATCACCAGGGTCCGGTACTCCCGGTGCATGGTATGGTCGGACAGCTGGGCGGACAGTGCGCCGTGGGCCATGTCGTTTTTCGCTACGCAGAGCAGGCCGCTGGTGTCCCGGTCAATCCGGTGGACAATCCCCGGACGCTTGACGCCGCCCACCCCGGACAGGCTGTCGCCGCAGTGGTACAGCAGGCCGTTCACCAGAGTCCCTGTGGTATGGCCGGGCGCAGGATGCACCACCATGCCCTGTGGTTTGTTCACCACCAGAATATCCCCGTCTTCGTACACCACATCCAGCGGGATATTTTCCGGTGCCACATCGTAGTCCTCCGGCGGGGGGATCATGACGGTATAGGTTTCCCCGGCTTTCACCTTATCTTTTTTGGTCAGGGGCTTACCGGTGTTTGGCTCCCGGAAAATCTGCCCCCCCTCCAGCAGCCGTTCTATGGCCGACCGGGACTGATCCGTCAGTTTTGCCAGCGCCGCATCCAGTCTTGCACCGTGCAGTTCCTCCGGAATAATGACAAGAGACGAGAATTCCTCCCCGTCCCAGATCTCGTTATGATTCATGCGTTGTCTCCTCGGCAGAGTCCTCCCCTGCATTGTCGGTTTCTCCGTTGCTTTCGGCCTCTGCCGCATCGGTATTTTCTGTATTTTCGGTTTTCTTCGGTTCGATGCCCAGCAGAATATCGAAGGCGGGCTTTTTGGCCACCATTTCCATATACAGTGTCCAGACCAGAATCATGCCGCATCCCACGCAGACAAAGGAATCCGCCACGTTGAACACGTAAAAATCAATGGCACGGACATCAATAAAGTCCACCACATACCCATAGGCCACCCGGTCGATCATATTGCCGATCCCGCCGCCCACGATCATGGCACCGGCCACGGTAATCCACTTGCTTTTCGGCTTTTCCTTCAGGAGCCACCACAGCAGCAGCAGGATGGACAGAGTGGACAGGATCATAAAAATCCAGCGGTGATTCGCCAGCATGCCGAAAGCAGCTCCCCGGTTTTCCAGGTAGGTCAGATGTAAAATATTCTCAATGAGAGGCAGGGTGTCGATGGGCTGCAGATGGGTCACGGCAAGATATTTTGTCCATTGATCCAGCGCTACAGCGGCGGCGATCATAAGCAGTGTCCAGAGCATGGGATCTCCTAAACAGATTTATTTTGTACTGTGTTTTTTCGGTTTTTCCGGTTTGGTTGCTTCCACCAGAGGCTGACGGCTGATTTCCGTCACATTGGCGGCGCTCTTTTTGGAATTGAAGATAATATCGAACTCTCCGGTCAGGCTGACATTTTGGGCATCTTCATAGAACAGTTCATCCAGATCTCCGGATTCTTTTTTTCTTCCGGTTTTCCCGCTGCTCTGTACAGGCTGCTTTTTGGGTTCTTCTGCAGTTTTAGCTGCCTGAGAACGGCTGGGCTTTATATATTCGCTGGCGATGTCGGAGAGAAAATCATCTTCACTGATTTCGTCTTCCTCCTGTGCATCGTCCTCTTCTTCATACTCTTCTTCTGTCAGCAGACCGAATTCTCCGTCGTCCTCTTCATCTTCCCCGGCGTTGTCGTCTTCATATACGTCTTCATAGGGAACAAAGGCATCAGACCGGTTGTCTTCTTCCGTCACGGTTCCTGCAGCCAGCTCTTCTTCCAGAGAATCCAGCACATCGGCAGGGTTATCCTCCGTTTCCCAGCTGTCCTGCGCCGCAGCTTCATCGGCAATTTCCCACAGTGTTTTTGCAGCTGCCTGTTCCGATTCCGCAGCATCCCGGCTGGCACGGTGTTTTTTCCAGTCGATCCGCAGCAGGTCATCGTCGTTTTCGTCTTCTCCGTCCGGTTCTGTCCATTCTTCCGCTTCATCGGCTTCCTCTGCGATGTATTCCGCCGGATCCGCTTCCGCCGTTTCCACAGGCATATACAGTTCCTCTTCCGCATCGGAATCCCCGGTATATTCGGGCAGATCCATAACAGCCGCATCGGGTTCTGCCTCCGGCGCCAGTCCTTCGGTCAGTTCTTCCTTGGTCTGATAGAAGGCATCGGTGCGCTGGGCCAGCCGTTCCAGTTCTTCGATATGCTTTGCGTACATGGCGAAAATTTCTTCCCGGAAGGAATCGATTTCCTCCACCAGCCTGTCGGCAGCGTTGTTCCGTTCTGCCAGCATCCGTCCGGCGTTTTGGATGGCGGCTTCGTCTTCTTCCTGCCGCTTTGCCCGGATTACCCCGGCTTCCTCTTCCGCCTGTTTCAGGATTCCCGCAGCCGCCGCTTCCGCATCTGCCAGAAGACCGGCCGCTTTCCGTCTGGCATCATCCATCAGCTTATTCGCCGCATTCTGCCGTTCCCGCACCATTGCATCCGCTTCTGCAGCAATCTTTTCCTTTTCCCGCAGTGCGTCTTCCCGGAATTCATTCTGTCCGGCAGCCATCACCGCCATTTTCTTTTTCAGTTCACTGCATTCTTTTCCCAGTGTAGCATACCGGTCATTCACATATGCCAGATATGTATCCACTTCCTCGCAGGAATATCCCCGCAGCGCCTTTGTAAACTGGATCTTCCGCAGTCTGTATTCTGTTTCCTGTGCCATCTTTGGGGTTCCTCCTGCTTTTGTGATTTGGATTTTTACAGAGATGCCGCAGCTCTCTGCAGTACTTCTTTTCTGTTATTTCAACTGTATTTCCGGCAGACAATCCGTCTTCGGCCCCGTTTGGTTTCTTCATCGGTTCTGTCGATGCGGTATTTGCCGTATCCGCGGATGGTCACCACATCTCCCGGCTGAATCTGTTTGTCCACATCCAGAACCGGGTTATAGTTCCGTTCCACCATACCGGCCCGTACAAGGGCTGCGGCATCTTCTCTTGACAGATTGGTCAGCGCACGCACTACACCGTCCATTCTGGGGGAGGCGGCCGTGACGGAGACTGTCTCATATTTCCGGGGAATTTCCGTTTGGGGATCCGGCTGGATTTTTTTGATCTTTACGGTATCTCTGCCGATCTTTGTCAGATTTTCCGTCAGGTACACAGCCATCTCCGGAGTCGTGAAGGTCAGCGCGCCCTCTTCCGTGACGACAATTTCCCCCAGCACCGCCCGTTCGATGCCCAGTGCCAGAATGGCTCCCATGAAATCCCGGTGGGTCAGGGAGGCAAAACCGGAGCCGGTGATCTGCAGGGCACACATAGGAATTTCTTCCGCCAGATCCGGTGCTTCTGTCAGCATCTGCACAAAAAATGCTTCTCTCGCCGGATCCATGGCACCCTCGTATCCGCCTTTTGGCAGGGGAGGGATTTCGGTCATGCGCCATTCTGCAGGGAATACAGCCATGGTACGCTCGCATCCCCGGCAGCCGCCCCAGTAGAATACCCGGTCTGCCCGGCCGCAGCGGATCAGGGCATCGTGTACCAGCAGCCGTTCTCTGGGGGTCAGAAAAGGCGTTGCGGTGGTGGCATATTCCGATTCCGCCGCCAGTTCTGCCGCTCTAGCACAGAGAAGCTGTTCTTCCTTGGTCAGCTCGTTTTCCATCGGTTCCTCCTCAGATCATCATCGAAAGGATGGAGATCAGGATAAACGTGAAGAAAAAGGACATATCGATGGGCAGTCCCTGAAACAGCCCCAGCCGTTCCAGAAGCATCCGCACCGGATAAATCACCGGCTCCGTCATCATATGGAGAAACCGCACCAGCGGGCTGTCCTCTTCTATGGGGAACCAGCTCAGAATCGCCCGTCCCAGCATCAGCAGCTCCAGCGCCCCCAGCAGAACGGACAGGGTCATTTGAATGATATAAAGCAGTGTATTCAAGATACTCCTTACCCGCCGGCCGCCACGGCAGATCTCCCGCAGGCAGAAAACCATGGAAACCGGCATAAAAAACCTGAGCTACACCGGTTCAGGTATAGCTCTGTTCTGTTTCGTATGAAAACCCAAAATGGGTACAGAAACAAAGCCCTGCATTACTCTAATTGTAGCAGAGTGTTTCCGGTTTTATGTAAGAGGAACGTGAATCAGTTGAAATCGCCGAATTCGTCTTCTACAGGCGCTTCTGCCACAGGGGCTTCTTCTCTCTTCTGACGGCTGTTCAGCTTGGCGTCGCCCACATCCACATTGGAAGGAGTGATCACGTATGCCTGATTGGCAATGCGCTTGATGGAGCCGTCGATGGAGTATGCCACACCGGACAGGAAGTCGATCAGTCTGCGGGAAGTTTCCTTGTTGGTGTTTTCCAGGTTCAGCACAACGGTGCACTTGTTCAGCAGGTGATCTGCGATCTGGGAAACACTGTCAAAGCTCTGCGGACGAACAACCTGCATCTTGATGTTGTTGCCGGACAGGCTGAGCCCGCCGCCCATAGCAGGAGCCGCACTCTGACTGGGAATGCCCATGCCGCCCATGGAAGGATTCATGCCGCCGGCCATCTGCATATCGCTGTCGTCTTCCCCTTCGTTGTATCCGTCGAAGCCGCCGTAGTAATCGTCGTCGTACGCTTCATCGTATGCGTCATTGGTGCCGGTCACTTTCTTGATTCGATCCATAAGTCCCATTTTTAGCCTCCGTTTATTGTAAACTACCTTTTACAGTATGTTTTTTATTTTGAGTAATCTCTTGCCCCGAACAGAGCGCTTCCCACTCTCACCAGGGTTGCCCCTTCCTCTATGGCTTCCGCAAAGGTATCGCTCATGCCCATAGACAAAATGGGGTCTTCTATATTATGCGTGTTTTTTGCGAAAAAGTCAATAAAAATCCGACAAGATTCCTGAAAATATTTTCTGACAGCGGATTTTTCCTCGCAAATGGGTGCCACAACCATCATTCCCCGCAGCTTCAGAGCCGGCATTTCGGAAATCCTTGCCAGAAACTCCGGCGCTTCTTCCGGAAAGATCCCGCTTTTGGATTCTTCTCTGCCTGCATTGACCTGCACCAGGATGGGGGTTGTCACTTCCAATTTTGCACTCTGTCTGGCAATTTCTTCCGCCAGATGCACCGAATCCACCGAATGGATCAGGTCCGCTTTCCCTACCAGATATTTCACCTTGTTGGTCTGCAGATGCCCGATGAAGTGATACTGTCCGCAGGGATGCACCACATCATATTTTTCGGTAAATTCCGTCTGCCGGTTTTCGCCCGCCATGGTCAGACCGCAGTGGGTCATGAGGTATGCAATATCCTCCGCCGGATAGGTTTTGGATGCCGCCAGCAGCGATACCGCCGGTCCCGCTCCCCGTCTTTCCACCGCCGCATGAATCTGTTCCATCACCCGGCTGTAGTTGTCGGAAAGTTCGATTTTTCTCAGTTCTGTCATATTTGTATTGCCTTTTTCTGTATGATAATCTGACATCTGTCAGGAATATCCGTATTCTTAAGTAAATGATGATCAACTAACCTGTTGATGCAGGGGACGCGGGTCGCTTTCTTGAAAGAAATCCACACATTGGCTGCGCCAAGTGGGCAAAGAACTTTAAACAGGATTTCCACTGGATATAGTTTCTGCAATTCTATCTGCCACTGGATATTGTGTATTCAAGACACGAGAAATAGTGGAGTGAGCTCCCAGGGACCCGACCCTGCTCGCCATAGATCGTTTCCGATTGCGTGATATAGTTAATCAGCGTTTACTTAATTGTCAATGACTTTCCCCACTTCCAGCCCTGTGCCTTCCGTGATGATAACGTCATTCATCCGCAGCCAGCCGTAGGGGGAGTCTTCGTCCTCCTCGCCTTCCACGCAGATGTAGTATCCGTCGCCTTCGTACACGATTTCAATCCGCCGGAAGACCACGGTAACTTCGTCCAGGACATATACTCCTTCGTATCCGTCCAGCATGCGGACCGCCGACAGAGGCACCGAGAAGCCCCGGTATTCCGCTGTGGCCACCTGCACGGGCTGCATTCTGGTGTAGTCAAACCCGTCCGGGATGTTTTCACAGACGAACACCGCAACAGCCCCCGAACCGGGCAGCTCCGGAATCACCGTTTCCAGCTGCAGACGCAGGGTCTTGTTGCCGTTATAGGGGAATGTCACCGTATAGCTGTACCCGTCCTCCAGCTCCGCCGCTTCCGTTTTGGACATGGGGCAGGCCAGATACCAGCGGAAGTCCGTCACCAGTTTCCCCACGCACTGGGTGTATCGTGAGGACTGTTCCGGCTCCGAGGCAATCAGGGTCATGAATTCTTCGTACGTCATATCCGCCAGTGCATCCGCTTCAAAGATGTCTTCGTATCCGTCCACGGCGGCGGGGGAGAAATAGTACCCGGACTGGGGTGTATAGAAAGTTTCCAGACAGGACCCCAGCTGGGATTTCATGTTGTTTTTCTCTTCCCGGAGCAGCGCAATCTGGGTGGAATAGTCCGTCATGGAACCGCCCAGGATTTCTCTTTTTTTGATGTTCACCAGGAAGTTTGTCCGCATGGTGACCGCGTCTCCCACGGAACCGTTTTCCACCTGTGCCCGGATATCCTGCACATTCTGGAAAATCGCCGCATCCAGACCGGATGTATTCACCTGCGAAACGTCTTCCGCCGCACTTCTTTCCAGCAGGGCCAGCTGGGAATCGATTTCCGCAATTCTGGCCAGTACGTCCGGGGAAGTTCCTTCATATATATCCGCCGCTCTGTCGTATCTTGCCAGCCGCTGCCCGTCGGACACAGCCGGAGTCACGCTGCCTTCCGCGGTGGTTCCGGCATACAGCACCTTCTCGCTGCGGAAGATATACCCGTCCGCATGGATGATTTTGCTTTCGTCCACATACACGGCATTCTGCAGACCCAGAGGGGTGTCAAAGCTGTCTGTCAGGTGGTAGGAGATATAGAAAATGATCCCCAGTGCGAGAGCTGCACTGCAGAGAGTGACCAGGGTCCGCTTTAAGTATTGCTTATTGAAAATCTCGAAAAAGCGCATGGTTTCTCTCCGGGGTTCTTCTTTTCCAGACCAAAGTGACAGGTATGGATATATTTCATATATTATACCACAAAACAGAGTCGAAATATTGTATTGACGGGATTGTTTACAATAATTTTAAAAGATAGGAAATTCTCTCCTTCCTTTGCCTGTCCAAAACCGGAAATACGGCCCGCAGGTACCCGCAAATACCCGCAGACCGTATCAAAATTCTGTTCCTCAGCCGTTCATATGGGTCACGGCACATCCCAGCGCCTGTCCGATCCGGGTTTCATCTCCCCGGCAGGTAAACAGCAGACACTGCACCCCGGAGGTGCACATGGCTTCCATGGCTTTTTCCAGACGTCCGCAGTCCACTGCAGCAAAGGTTTCGTCCAGGATCATGGGCGGAATTTCTCTGCCGTTTTCCCCGAAGAAGGTCCGGGCCAGTGCCAGCCGCAGGGACACATATGCCAGATCCGCCGTACCCTTGGACAGCATATCCACGGAATCGGTACCGTTCTGTGCGGTAAACTGCAGGCCGAAGGCGGAGTCCATGGCAATCCGGCTGTACTTGCCGCCGGTAACTTTTTCCATAACGGCAGATGCACGGGCTGTCACGGTGGGGATTATCGTAGTGCGTACGGTTTCTCCCGCATTTTTCAGGGCTTCCAGTGCCATCGTGTATCCGGCGTGCTGCTTTTTCAGCTCTTCCAGTTCTTCCGTCACAGTGGCCAGCATGCCTTCCAGCACATCCGGCGTCCGTCCTTCGTCACTGCCCATGGATGCCAGCGCCTGTTCCAGTTCCGTTTCCTTTTTGGACTGGGCACGCCATGTTCCCATGGTAAAGTCCCGTTCTTTCAGCACCTTTGCCAGTCCCTCTGCATCCAGCTGCATGGCGGCTTTGCCCTCAGGAGTGGCGATGATCTTTTTGTATTTTGCCACCAGCGCCGCTCTGTCAAGGCCTTCCACAGATTCCTGCAGTGCCCCCAGCCGGCCGGTGAGATTTTCCACCTTGGCACGGACCGTTTCTCTGTCGTGTTCCGCTTTCTCCGCTTTTTTCCGCAGGGCCGCCAGAGTCTCTGCAGGATCGTCCGATGCTTCCACGCCGCAGGCCGCCGCCAAGGTGTTCAGCCGGTTGACGGTATCCGGATCGTCCAGTGCGCTGCCCTTCTTTGCCGGTGCGGCCTTTACGGCAGGCTGATGCATACCTTCTCCGCTTTCCGCAATCTCGTCCAGTTCATCCAGCGTATCCACGCCCCAGTCGTCCAGAATGTCGTCCAGCCGGGACAGGTTCTTCCCCTGCAGCACATAGAATACGATGCCCACAATCACGAACACGCCCATGGCCGCAAAGGGAATCACAAACTGCTCTGTGGGGAAACCGAAGTATACCATGATTGCCCCTGCCGCCAGGGCTGCCAGTCCTGCGATCGCCATAATGATGGCCACCGCCAGAAACAGTCTCGCCTTGGATTCCAGATATTCCCCGTCCTCCAGAGCCGCCGCCGCATCTTCATTGCGCATTTTCAGGTGACTGCCTGTCTGGTGTACCGGTTCTTCCGCCGGTTCTGCGTCCTCTTCCAGTTCTTCCAGCTTTTCCGCCAGATCGCTGAAGGGTGGGGCAGAGAGAACTTCCAGTGCGCTGTGATAGCTTTTCAGTTTGGCCGCCGTATCTTCCGCTGCTGCCAGCTTCTTGCAGGCGGAAATCACTTCAGCCGCTTCCGCCAGAGACTCCAGACCGTCCTTTTTGTCCTCCATCTCCTGCCGTTTTGCCGCCGCATTCCGGAGAGCCGCTTCCGCTTCCATGCGTTTTTCCGCCCGTTCCTTTGCCGCTGCCAGTGCTTCTTCCAGTTTTGCTTTTTCTTCTTCCTTTTCCCGGATCTTGCCGCCGGGGGAGTTTTTCGGCATCAGCTCCCGTCTGGCCTGGTTCAGTCTGTCCGCCGCCCGTTTCAGATCCACGTTTTCGTCCGCCGACTGGAGCATGTTTTCCACTGCCCCCGACAGACTGGTTCCGTCCGGACGTACTGCGTTCATCTGCCCCACAAACGCCGTATTCACAAACACCGATTCATTCACACCGAAGAAGTATTCCCCGGGATTTTTTTCCGGCAGAATCCGGTTTGTCCGGGTGTCCAGAATCCGCACATTGTCCCGGACGCTTTCCTTTGCGCCGTCCGAATCGATGATCGTGACCCGCTCGATCCGCCAGAGCACGCCCTCGTCGGATACAAAGGTGAGCCAGCCGCCGGATTTGGTGCCGGTCAGATACCGGGTGCGGTCTGCACTGCCCTTCTGTCCCGGGCCGTAGAATATGTATTTGATGAATGCCGCCAGCGTGGTTTTCCCGGATTCGTTGGGGCCTTCCAGTACGTTCACGCCTTTGTCAAACCGGAAGGAGCGCTCCCGCATCCCGCCGAAGGACTGGATAAACAGTTCCTGCAGTACCATATCGTCCCCTCCTTATCCCACAATATTTTCCCCGGCAATGGCGGCAAGACCGTACCGCAGTGCCCGGAGAGCCGTTTCTTTTTCTTCTTTGTCTTCCGAAGCCAGCGCCGGTGCCAGTGTCCGGTAGAATGCGCCCCGGATACCGCTGTCCGCCGCCAGAGTTTCCATGTCCGGCATGGTACGGTCTTCGGTCTTCAGGCAGAACAGACCCATTTCCCCCAGCAGATCCCCGTTTATCACAAGACCGTCCGCCAGGGTGCCGGTATACCGCAGCAGCAGCAGGGTATCCTCACCGTATTTTGCATCGGCTATATAGCCCGCCGTAGCCGCCCTGACATCCTCCATAGTGGTGCATCCGGTGACATCCAGTGTGCCGGTTTCGTACCGTCTCTTGGAAAACCGCACCCGCTTCATCCGCACCGAAGACTGGGTACCTTCCTTTTCGATTTCCACCACGCAGGCACCTTTCGGCCCGGTTTCGGAAAAGTCCCTGGGTTCCAGACAGCCGCAGTACGCCCACTTTTCCCCGGCCTGAGGAGGATTGTGGATATGTCCCATGGCGGTATAGTCTGCCCCGAAGCTGCGCAGATCCGCGGTGGTTACGGGCGCATCGGTTCCCCGGCCGTTCGTAATGTCGCAGTGGCATACCAGCAGGTTGATCTGCCCGGGATCCGCAATCTGCCGTCCGGCAAAGGGACATTCCGTCAGATCTTTGGAGGAGAAGCCGTACCCCCACACTGTCAGATTCTTTTCCGGGAAGGACACGGAGGTCAGCTCGGGATCCAGAAACAGATGCACATTGTCCGGGAAAGCAGTGTTCCGCCACACGCTGGATGTATCCGCATAATCATGGTTCCCGGAAGCGATACAGATGATCCCTTCAAACTTTTCAAATTCCTTCTGCATCAGCTGCAGGGTTTCTCTGGTGACGTATCTGCCGTCAAAAATATCCCCGGCCATCAGCACCACGTCGATGCCGTTCATCCGGGCGTAGGTCATCATGGAAGTAAACGCCGCCCGCATCTCATTCTTCCGGATCTGCGCTCTTCTGGTGTCCAGGGAGGCAAAGGCGGCGTCCAGATGCAGGTCGCCTGTATGTAAAACTTTCAGCATAACAGTATTCCTTTATATAGCAGGATGCTTTTCCGGCTGCGCACCGGGCTTTGGTTTTTCCGCCGGCGGCAGCGTATATGTATACAGGATATAGTATAGCATATTTTTCGGCAGGGTGCAAGGTTTTTCTTTTTTCTTTTTG
>JAFQGY010000180.1 GCA_017415325.1 Clostridia bacterium | reverse complement strand
GGGGGTGATTTCCGTAACCGGACGGCAGGTCTTCCGCAGAATGGGGTCTCCTTCTTTTACAATATTCAAAATAGCCATAGTATTCTCCCAATCGTATATGGATACGCCAGCGGCATGGGCACACAGACGATGTTTTCACTGTAATGGTCCAGCAAACGAACGCCTGAACCTGTGTCTTTTCAGATGGTGGAGGGGTTCAGATCCACCGTTACGCTGATGCGGCGGTCCCCACGGTTATGCAGACGGACTTCCGTAGCACCTGCAGGTTTGCCGGGTTTCTTTTCTGTGGTGTCCGGAACGCTGCCGCCGCTGTATTCGCAGAGCAGCTGGTGGATGAAGGCTCTTGTCCGTTTGTTCAGCTTGCATTTCAGCACGAACCGCATCCGGAAGACGTTCTGGATCCGGTATACCGGTGCTTCAAAGGGGCCGAACAGCACAAGGGGTACGTCGGAAAATTCCTCTGCCGCCCCCTTCCGGATCCGCTGATGCAGACTGGTGATGATGCTGGAGAGCACCCCTTCGTCACTGCCGGAGACGGTAATCACCGCAATGTCACAGAAGGGCGGGAAACACAGCGCCTTCCGCAGCCGGATCTCCCCTTCGTAAAACCGGGTATAATCCTGGGCGGCAGCCAGATGGAGTACCTCATTGTCCGGGTTCCAGGTCTGGATGATGGCCTTTCCCGGCACGTCTCCTCTGCCCGCCCGGCCGATCACCTGGGTCAGCATGGAAAAAGTCCGTTCGCTTGCCCGGTAGTCGTCCAGAAACAGGGAGCTGTCCGCATTGAGTACCCCCACCGTGGCAACCTTCGGGAAATCGTGTCCCTTGGTGACCATCTGGGTGCCCAGCAGTACATCCGCTTCTCCGGCCCGGAACCGGGATAAGTAGGTTTCGTGCGAAAATTTCCCGTGGGTGGTGTCCGTGTCCATCCGGATCAGCCGCAGATCGGGAAACTGTTTTTCAATGTCGTCCTCGGCCTTCTGGGTGCCGCACCCCATAAAGAGGAAATGGGGCTTCCCGCAGACGGGGCATACTTCCGGCAGAGGACAGCGGTACCCGCACAGATGGCAGGCAAGAATCCCGTTGTCTCTGCGTACTTTCTGGTATTCTTCCGGATCGTCTCCCGCATCCTGCAGCTTCCCGCGGCGGATGGTGTGATAGGTCATGGAAACGGAGCAATGGGGACACTGGATGCTCTTCCCGCAGCTGCGGCAGGACACAAAATGGTTGTATCCCCGGCGGTTCAGGAAGAGAATGGACTGATTCCCGGCGGCTTTGTCTTCCCGGAGCCTGTCCGCCAGCACATCCCCTACGGGACTGGTGGGAGAGGTTCCCCGCATGTCGCAGATTTCCACCTGGGGCAGGGGGCCTTTGTTATAGCGGTTTTTCAGTTCCACCAGTGTATATACGCCGGTTTTCGCCTTGTGGTAGGATGTCACCGAGGGGGTGGCAGAGGACAGCAGCATCACGGCCCTGTGTTCTCCGCATCGCCAGCGGGCAATATCCTGTGCATGGTATTTGGGGTTGGTGTCGGATTTATAGGTGTATTCGTGTTCTTCGTCGATCAGGATCATTCCCAGCCGGGGCAGCGGTGCAAAGATAGCCGACCGGGTACCGATGACCACATCCGCCAGTCCGTCCCGGATCCGTCTCCAGGCGTCCAGCTTTTCTCCGGCAGACAGGGAAGAATGGATCACGGCGATTCTTTCCCCGAACCGGCGGCGGTAGATGTCCACAGTCTGTGGTGTCAGGGCGATTTCCGGCACCAGCAGGATCACGCCCCGTCCGTCGGCCAGTACCCGTTCAATGGCGGAGAGCATCACGCTGGTTTTCCCGGAGCCGGTGACCCCGTGGAGCAGCACAGCCTTGGGTTCCCCCGATTCGTACAGGGAGACAATGGTATCCAGCGCATTCCGCTGTTCTTCTGTCAGCACCGGAGGCGGTGTGGGGGCACTCTGTTCTTCCGGAGGCAGCCGGAAAGGATCCCGGAAATCCGTTTCTTCCATGGCATACACCAGATCCAGTTCCGTCAGCCGTTTCATACAGCTTTTTCCGGTGGCAGCAGAAATTCCGCAGGTCTGGTACAGGGCTTTTTCTTCCGCCGGATCCGCATGTCCGTCCGGGAGCCCCGTGAGGAAAGGATCCGCCAGCGCGTGGAACAGCGTTTTCTGGTTCTCGCTGCGGAAAGCGGAAACAATGGCGTCAAGCTCCCCCCGCTGCAGCCGGACTCTGGCGTTCTCCGTCAGGGCATACAGCAGCCGCACCCGCCCGTTGTCCGGATTCTGGGTTACGGAGATTTTTTCAATCAGGCCCAAACGGCGCAGGGTGACCAGATGGGATGTGCAGTCAAAGGGAAATTCGTTCTGCAGCTGCTGCCGTGTGACCCGCTTTTTGCCGGACAGGTAGGTGTGAATCAGCGCCGCCCGTTCCGGCAGATTGCCCGGCGTGGGTTCCTCACCGGTCAGCACGCAGTAGTATTCGGTAATCTTGGTCAGTGCCGCACCGGGTACCACCGCATGTACCGCTTCACCGAAGGTACAGAGAGTGTATTCCTTCATGAAGTGGCACAGGGACAGCATTTCCGGGGACAGCAGCGGTTC
>JAFQGY010000179.1 GCA_017415325.1 Clostridia bacterium | reverse complement strand
GGAGGACTGAATATGCGTGATGCCATCAGAATCGAAGGACTGCGGAAGACCTATAAGGATTTTTCGCTGGAAATACCGTCTCTGACCCTGCCCGGCGGCTGCATTCTGGGACTGATCGGGGAAAACGGTGCAGGAAAGACCACCACCATCCGGCTGCTTCTGGATCTGATCCGGCGGGACGAAGGTGAGATCACGGTGCTGGGGGAAATGGTCGGTACAAAGGGGTATGAAGTGGTAAAGGAAGACATCGGTGTGGTGTTTGACGAACCGGGGTTCCCGCCTGCGCTGACGGGGAAGGAAATCGGCCGGATCCTGCGGTATACCTATAAGCGGTGGGATGCTGCCGTGTATGAGAAACTGACAGAGCAGTTCGGTCTGCCCATGCACAAGAAGTTTTCCGAATACTCCAAGGGCATGAAAATGAAGCTGGCCATTGCGGCGGCCCTGTCCCATAATCCGAAGCTGCTGGTTCTGGACGAAGCCACAAGCGGGCTGGATCCGGTGGTCCGGGACGAGATTCTGGACATCTTCATGGACTTCACCAGAGCGGAAGACCATTCCATTCTGGTATCCTCCCACATTGTCAGCGATCTGGAAAAGCTGTGCGACTACGTGGCGTTCCTGCATGGGGGAAAGCTGCTGCTGTGGGAGGAAAAGGATCGTCTGGCGGAGCGGTACGGGGTGATCCAGTGCATGGAAGAAGAAATTGCGGACTATGGAGATGCCGTAAAGGGCAGGCGGATCACACCCTATGGGGCACAGATTCTGGTGGATCGTGCGATGCTGCCGGACTCTGCGGAAATCATGCCGGTGGGGGTGGAGGATCTGTTTGTGTATCTGGTGAAGGAGGAGAGACGATGAAGGCGCTGATGTTGAAAGACTGGCTTGTGATGAAGGCACAGTATAAGTTTTACATCATTCTGTATCTGTTCATCGGCATCGTGGGACTGATGTCGGAAACCGGGTACATGAATGCCTATGCCATGATTATCATGTCCACCATTTCCACCAATCTGCTGCAGAACGACGAAACCTGCCGCTGGCTGACCTATGCGGACGTGACGCCGCTGACGAGAAGGCAGGTGGTGCTGGAAAAATATATCATGAATTTGGCACTGGTGGGGGCGACCTGCCTGTTTATGACCATTGTCCGTTTCCTTGCGGGACTGATCCATGGGAATCTGGCACAGGCTATGACGGAGATGGCGTCGGTGTTCTGCCTGTTTGTGGCAGTGGGTACGCTGATGACCGGACTCTCCTTCCCGCTGTTGTTCCGGTGGGGTGTGATGAAGGGGAAGATGGTTGCGCTGGTGCTGTACGGTGTCATCGGCGGTATTATGGCGGCCGGATATGTGGGACTGACGATCCACTGGTTCATCGGCGGAGCGGAGATCAACGTGCTGGTGCTGGCCGTGATTGCGGCAGTGTGTCTGTTTGCGGTGTATCCGGTGTCGTATGTGCTGGCGGTGCGGTGGTACGAACGGCGGGAGCTGGTGTGAGGAAAATAAGAAGTCAGAGATAAGAAGTAAGAAGCAGTCTGGAAGGGAGTGATACGGTGAGAGGGATGTTTCTGCGGGACTGGCGGGGGCTTTGGCCGTGGCTGGTCTGCGGAGGTGGGTTGATGTTTCTGTTGTATGCTTTTGTGTATCTTGGCGGAATGGATGCTATCTGGTACGGCATCCTCCTGCAGGCATATGCCATGCTTGTCTGGCGCACAGGAATTGGGCAGGACAGAGCCTGTGGCTGGGAAAAATACTGTTATTCCTTATCCTATGGCAGACTTCGGTATGCGGCAGAAAAGATGCTGTTTCTTCTCCTCATATGGGGGATACTTCTGGCAGGCGCATTTCTGGGCAGACTGATCCAGATAGAAAGACAGTTTCAGGATGTGGCGGCACTGGGAATCAGCTGGGATGAAATAGGAGTGGAACCGTTTTTTCCAACAGATCGTGGGGGATATTATCTGTTCAAGTTTTTCGGTGAATGGACAGAAGTATATGCCGGAGAAATTTTTCCAGGAAATTCTGTGATTCTGGCTGTGGTAGGGTTCCTGACAATCGTGCAGATTCCAACGGCTTTGCTGGCTTCTCCTGCATTTTCTGCCCTTTGGGACTGTGTGACCTATGCCGCCGTGATTTTCGGAGGATTTATTGCCAAGAGCAATGGATACCTGATGAATATCCGTACTGCGTTGTCCGGTGTATATAAGGAGTATTCAAAGCTGGATATCTGGAATGTACCATGGAAGGTTCTGCTTCCGGTAATGCTGATATTGTGTATGATTTCAGCAGGGACAACGATCTGGGCATACAGTAAACGCAGCAGACTGCAGATGGGTAAGGCAAGAATACGGGACATTCTGATTCGTGGAATCGTTGTGGCATTGTGTGCTGTTATCACTGCGGCAGGATTACAATATATACGGGAAACAGCACCGATTACCCATACGTTTATTTATACCAAATCCAACTGGGATGGCGGGACAACCTGGCTGTCCACCAATCAGGAACCGGATGAGATTGCAGATGAATCTGGGTATGAAGAATACACACTTGCCGGATTCTATCCGATTCGTAAACATACCGCAAATGGGCAGGAAATGTTTACGCAGGTGTATGATGGGTTTCATGGAATCTTTCTGGTATGGGATAGGGAATGGCTTCTGTGGGATGTTTCCACCGGAACGAAAACACCGGTTGCTTTCCCGGCCGATCCGGAAGAGGCTTTTCTGGACACGCAGATTCTGGGAGAAGATGAACCTGTGGTGATTGCACACTGGAAAAGAGATAACGATCACACCCATTCTGGGGCATCTGCTTTTTTCTCCATCGAACAGAACCGTATGATTACGGAATACCTGTATGGAAGCTGGGCAGATGATCTGATAGATGGTCAGATCGCCGCGGAAGATGTCGATGGAAACTGGGTACTCATAGACCCCTCCACAGGTGAGATCACCGGCAGCCTCCCCGGCAGACCATAAGTAAAATAAGAGATAAGAAGTAAGAAGTAAGAATTACAAAGAAAAACGGTACTATGGACTCTCTCCACGGTACCGTTACTTCTTATTTCTAATTTCTTACTTCTTACTTGTTCAGGTATTTTGCTCTGTTTTCCGCCAGAATCCGGTCTCTTTCCCAGCTCCAGATCCGTTCCATGGTGGCATTCCACTTGGCCTGCACCAGAGCGGGATTCTTTGCGCCATAGTCGTTGGAGATACTGCCGTAGTAGCCCCATGCAATGATCGTCCGGGCACCGGCGTCATACGCTGCTTCGGTGGCCTGTACGATTTCTTCTTCCTGCCCTCTGGGGGTGTTGTAGCACTGGATCCAGATGTTGTGATCCTTGCCGAACCGGTCGGAGACTTCGATGTTCCGTCTGGCACCGTTCAGCACGAATTCGTAGGGATTCACGCCGGTGTAGCCCCAGTACGGGTCGGAGCCGATGTCGTCCAGATGGGGCAGGGAACAGATCCGG
>JAFQGY010000178.1 GCA_017415325.1 Clostridia bacterium | reverse complement strand
TACGGGAGTCTTTACGCCGATTTCGTGTGCCGCTTCGATCTGTGCCCCCAGCAGGTCAAAGTCCAGTTCCGGGTGTATTTCGTTGGCTTCGGAGGGATGGTATGCCCAGCCGTGGTGGCACTTGGAGAAAATGGTGATGGAGTTCACATGCCCTATTTTCAGTGCGTGCTGGAACTGTTCCTTGGAAAACCGTGAGCCGATGCCGGGAATTTTTTCACTGGTATGGAAATCCAGATGTACCTGACGGAAATTCATAAAGTAGCCTCCTGAAATAAGTTGGTTTCGGTTGAAAATATTGTATCATATACTGAAAAAAATGTCAACCGGAATCATGGCTGAATTCTTGGCAGACCGTACAGGGATGAGCCTTTCTGCACCTGTGCAATCCCTTCCTCCGTGGTGACGGTGATCCGGTATCCCAGAGCCTGCAGTACCGCTTCGCTGTCCCGGCTGTGTTTTCCGTAGGGGTAAACAAATACCGTTTGGTTCAGTTCCGGCAGAGCCCGCATCTGCTTTGCATCCGGGACAAACATCGGTGACAGGGTTCCCTCTTCCGTCAGCACGCCGTTTCCGTCCGCTCCGTGGAGTGCCCATGTGTGCGATACCAGCTCCAGTCCGCATCCTGCCGCTTCTTCCGGGGAAAAATGGGGAATTCCGTCCGCCTGTCCCATCCGGCTGCCTACTACGGCCACAGACATGGTCATCCCATATTCCCGCAGAATCGGCAGAGCCACTTCAATTACACTGCTGTATCCGTCATCGGAGGTCAGAAGTACCGGTTTTTCCGGCAGTCCCTCTCCCGTTTCCGTATAAGTCAGCAAATCGGCAAAAGAGACCGTGGTATATCCGGCTTCCTGCAGGGCTGTCAGATGGGAGCGGAATGTTCTTCGGGAAGTGGTCATGGGCGCACCGGTGTCGGTTTCGGTAAAATGGTGATACATGAGAATGGGAACGGGAACGGCCCGGGCAGGGAGACTCAGCAGAACGGTCAGGAGACAAAGAAACAGTTTTCGCATACAACACCTTTTTTGCCTTACTGTTTCCCGGCAGACCGAAAACATACCTGGAAAAATCCGGCAGACACAAAAATATCCCCCAGTCCCGTCGGAACCGGAGGATGCATTTTTACTGAATGATATTTTTCGCCCAGAAACCGGATTTCAGCATCGGCATGGCAATGGCCATCTTGATCAGATCCGTCGCCTGTACAATGGCATAACAGGCAATGATGTCCAGCCCCGTCATCCGGCATACCACATAGGATACCACCACCGGGACACACCATGTATAGAAGCAGTCAAACAGGAACGTAATCACTGTCTTTCCGCCGGAACGGATGGTGAAATAAGCCACATGCACATAGGAATGGATCGGCAGCACCAACCCCTGAATCCGCAGCATGGCCGCCGCCATATCCCGTGTTGCTTCGTCCACATCGTACAGCAGAGGAACCAGATCCGCCGTCAGGATCAGCAGCAGTCCCATGACAATATGGATCGCTTCCGTGATGAAGATCAGCTTCCGGTCGATGTCCTTTGCTCCGTCGATATTCCCGGCTCCCAGCTGCTGTCCCACCATAATGGCCACCACGGAACCCATGGCAAACATGATGACACAGAACAGATTCCATGCGGTCATGGCAATATTGGATGCCGCCACCACATCCAGACCACGGCTGGCATAGTTGCCGCTGATGACGGTCATGCCCAGAGACCAGAGCATTTCGTTGAACATCAGAGGAGTCCCGGTGATGATGATCCGCCTGCACAGATCGGCCGGAATGGAGAGGCTTCGGAATGCGCCCCGGATATAGGGGAACTTTGCGGCATGGGTGTGGGTGTACACCATCACATATACCGCTTCCAGCACACGGGCAATCACCGTAGCCAGCGCCGCACCGGCCACACCCATTTCCGGGAAACCGAACTTCCCGTAGATCAGGCAGTAGTTCAGCACCAGATTGGTGAGAATGGCGATGACGGAAGCAACCATGGGATGCACCGTTTCCCCGGTTTCCCGCAGAAGATTGGCGTATACCTGCGACAGCATAAAGGGAATCAGCCCGATCAGCGCAATATGCATGTACTCCATGGCATATTCCAGCGTCACGGCGATGGTTTCAGGGGAATTGTTATCGTTTTCCAGAAACAGCAGGGACAGGGTGTCTCCGAACAGATAGAACACGGACAGGGCAAGAGCGGTAACGATAACCCCGAAGATCATCCGGAACCGGAATGTGTCCCGCATCCCCTTCCAGTCGCCGTTACCGTAGAACTGTGCACCGAAAATGGATGCCCCGGACAGGCCGCCGAACAGGGTCAGGTTGAACACATTGATCAGCTGATTGACAATGGACACACTGCTGAGGGATTCTTTCCCCAGTGCGCCAACCATCAGGTTGTCCAGCAGAGAAACAAAACTGGTGATCCCCTGCTGGATGATGAGCGGAATGGCGATGGCCAGCACCATCCGGTAGAAGGCACGGTCGCCGATGTATTTTTGTCGGAATGTTTTTGTCATATACATAAAAACAGGAAATGAGAAAGCAGAAGTATACAGAGCAGAACAGATCCCTGCGCCGTATACTTCTTACTTCTGATTTCTTACATCTTATTTTACTTTACAAGGTTGAAGCCGAAGAAGTTCTTGGTATTGTTGTAGCAGATGTCACATACCAGCTGTGCCAGAGCTTCCATATCAAAGGGATACAGCCCTTCTTCCACCCATGTACCGATGACATCGCACAGAATCCGGCGGAAGTATTCGTGACGGGGATAGGAAGTGAAGGAACGGGAGTCGGTCAGCATACCCAGGAACTTGCCGAATACGGACAGGTTGGCCAGCTGCTGCATCTGTGCCCGCATACCGTCGATGGTGTCGTTGAACCACCATGCGGAACCCTGCATCACCTTAGGATACCCATCGCCGGAGGTCTGGAAGCAGCCCAGCATGGCACCGATGGCGGCGTTCTGGGTGGGGTCGATGGAGTACAGGATGGTTCTGGGCAGAGCGTTTCTCTTTTCCATCATATCCAGCAGTTTAATGATGTCGGACATATTGCATACGCCGATGGTGTCAAAGCCGGTGTCCACGCCCAGAGTCTTGTAGATATTGGTGTTGGCGTTCCGGTATACGCCCATATGGATCTGCATTACCCAGCCCTGCTTCGTATATTCTTCTGCCAGGAAGGACAGCATGCCGCACTTGAATACGGACAGCATTTCGGGGGTTACATCCTTGCCGTCGGAAGCCAGCGCCACGTCCATAGCCTGCTGTACATGGTACGGATCCGGTTCCACGAACATGGGGAATTCGTCCAGACCGTGGTCAGCGGTACGGCAGCCCATTTCGGCAAAG
>JAFQGY010000177.1 GCA_017415325.1 Clostridia bacterium | reverse complement strand
GGGGCAGAGGATCTTTGCACTCTCTCCCATAAAGGACACCCCGCAGAAGACGATGATTTCCGCATCGCTTTTCCGTGCGGCTTTTGCGAGATAAAAAGAGTCGCCGGTGTCGTCCGCGATCTGCTGGATTTCGCCGGGGGCGTAATAGTGTGCCAGAAGGATGGCTTTTTTCTCCTGTTTCAGTTGGAGGATCCGGTTGCGCTGGTTCTCAGTCATAAGTTCCCTCGATGGATGATAAATGAATGGTTTTGCTGAAATTATAGCACTTTTTGTTATCATCTGTCAAGTTATCTGTAAACCTTTTACCGGAGAATCTTAGGGAAAGATGGAGCTGTTTTCTGTGAAAACCGTACAAAATAAATCCATGCGATTTGTCTGATATGCGGAATTTCCCGCTCTACACATCTTTACAGTGCAGTATCGTCAGTATTTTTGGCCAGAAGCAGCATCCGTTCCAGCTCCTTTGCCGCCGGACTGAGTGAGGTATCCGTGCGCTTTACCATACAGATCATTCTGGGCGGGATTTCCCCGGCAAGATGCAGTACGAAGAAACTCTGCTGGTCTTTTTCACTGCGTATGAATTCCTCCGGCACAAAGCCGATGCCCAGATCGTTTTTCACCATGGGGAGAATCTGATCGGCGGTGGCGGCTTCGATGTCCGTACGGAGGGTCAGACCGTACCCGGCAAAGAGTTTTGCGTAAAATTCATGTGTTTTGGTCTCCGCTCCCAGACATACAATGGGGTATCCGGCCAGTTCGGCAAAAGTCACTTCCCGGTCCGCCAGATGCGAAAATGAACTTCCGCAGACCGCCGCTTCCCGGAACGTTTTCACAGGCACGATTTTCAGGACATCCGAAGGATCAAGGGGCGTGGTGACCACTGCAATATCCACGATCCCGTTTTTCAGTGCGGCAATCGCCTGCGGAGAAGAATGATTGGTCACCTTGATGCTGACGCCGGGGTGGGCGGCCTTGTACTGCTTCAGCACGGGGAGCAGCAGGCAGTGCAGGGCGGTTTCGCTGGCGCCGATGGACACGATACCGCTTCCGAGGGATTTGCTGAGCGCCAGTTCCTCTTCGCCCCGCTGGATATGCTCAAAGGCCAGACGGATATGGGCATACAGACGCTCCCCTTCATCGGTCAGCTGTACCCCGCGGTTGGAACGGACAAACAGGGTACACCCCAGCGCCGACTCCAGATTTTTCACCGCCCGGGTCACATTGGGCTGACTGTTCAGCAGAACTTCCGCCGCACGGGTGAAACTGCGGAACTTGGCGACATGGTAGAATACACGGTAATAGTCGTAACTGATCTGCATGGCGGACACTCTCCAGGAATAACAAAATGATATGCTGAGTATACTGAATATACATTTTACATATGCTTGCGTGTGTAGTATACTATAGATACAGACGAAAGTCAAGCCTGCGTCTGAAATCCAGTGAACGGAGCGTATGTATGTCTGCTATTTTTGAAACCGTTATGCTTGTATGTTTTGGCTTTTCATGGCCCATCAGTGTGGTCAGCAATTACCGTTCCCGCACGGCGAAAGGGATGAGTCCGTTTTTCATCCTGCTGATCATGGCGGGATATATAGCCGGTATTGCCGCAAAAATTCTCTCCGGGAACTGTTCCTTTGTCCTGGCGGTATATGTTCTGAACCTCATCCTCGTGAGTGCAAATCTGCTGATCTATTTCCGGAATCTCAGACTGGACCGGAACAATCAGTAAATCCATATATATCTGCTGTCGCGGAGAGGATTGCGCTGTTCTGGGAATATGGCGTAAACCGGGCTGGTATATGAAAAAGAACCTGCTGCACTGTACGGATAAATTTTGGATGTCATTGATGCAGTCGGCACCGGAAGACAAAAAGAGAATCATCCCGCTGCTGCATAGGGGCATGGAAATCATTGGACAGGATACTGCCAAAGCCTTTTACGGATCCGGCAGATCTGAAATGCTTCGTTCTCAGCGGTTTGAGGATGGAGATGTGGAATGAACAGGTTTTTTATCAAATGATAAACCCCTGTACCGACAGGATTTTCCGATTCCGGTACAGGGGTGTTGTTTTGGGATCTGCAGTCTGTAAGATGGTTTATCTGTATTTGCCGGCTTGTTTGCGGATGCCTGTAATGAAAGCATTTACAGGTTCCGCAAGTGCAAACGGCATGCCTTCCGTGGGAGAACGGTATTCAGTATACAGCTTTTCCCTTTATACGAACTTCCTTTATTTTGTTGTATCTTTCAGAAGAACATCATGCGCTCCGCCTTCTACAATGGAGACAGAGGAAACCAATGTCAGTTTGGCCTTTTCACGCAGTTCGGGAAGGGTAAGTGCGCCGCAGTTGCACATGGTAGAACGGATCTTTGACAAAGTAACAGCAACCCCGTCCGCCAATGCACCCGCATAGGGAACATAGGAATCTACGCCTTCCTCGAAACTCAGCTTGGAGGCGCCGCCAAGATCGTAACGCTGCCAGTTCCGTGCACGGGCGCTTCCTTCTCCCCAGTATTCCTTGACATAATTTCCGTTCAGAAGAATCTTGTTGGTCGGAGATTCATCAAATCTGGCAAAATATCTGCCGAGCATACAGAAGTCGGCTCCCATAGCAAGCGCCAGAGTCATGTGATAATCATGTACAATACCGCCGTCGGCACAAATAGGAACGTAAATACCGGTTTCTTCAAAGTATCTGTCACGTTCTGCCGCAACATCGATCACTGCCGTTGCCTGACCGCGGCCGATGCCCTTGGTTTCACGGGTAATACAGATCGAACCGCCGCCAATGCCGACTTTTACGAAATCAGCACCGGCATCTGCCAGAAAACGGAAGCCTTCGCTGTCAACCACATTCCCGGCACCCACCTTCACGGAATCGCCGTAATGGTCCCGGATCCATTTCAGGGTGATTGCCTGCCATTCGGAATATCCTTCCGACGAGTCGATGACCAGTACATCTGCACCGGCTTCGACAAGAGCAGGAACACGTTCCGCATAATCACGTGTGTTGATACCCGCACCTACAACATACCGTTTGTTTTCATCGTGCAGGGACAGCGGATTATTCTTCTGCAGATCGTAATCCTTACGGAAAACAAAGGCAACCAGATGCCCTTCCTTGTCAACAATCGGGATGGAATTCAGTTTGTTGTCCCAGATGATATTATTGGCTTCCTTGAGTGTTGTTCCCTCCGGCGCGGAAATGATATTCTCGATGGGGGTCATAAATTCAGAAACCCTGGTGTCCGGATCCATACGGGAGACACGGTAATCACGGCTTGTCACAACACCCAGCAGCTTACCGGTTCCGGTACCGTCATCCGTTACAGCCATTGTGGAATGCCCTGTACGTTCTTTCAGAGCAACAACATCACTCAGGGTATTGTCCAGACGCAGATTGGAGTCACTGACCACAAATCCTGCCTTGGAGTTCTTTACTTTGCGCACCATCTCTGCCTGCTGTTCGATCGGCTGAGAAACATAAATGAATGCAATACCGCCTTCTTTTGCCAGCGCAATTCCCATATTGTCACCGGATACAGACTGCATTACCGCAGATACCATCGGGATGTTCATGGTCAAAGGACACTCTTCGCCCTTTTTGTATCTGACTACCGGAGTTTTCAAGGAAACCTTCGCGGGGACGCACTCTTTGGAGGAATATCCCGGAACAAGCAGATATTCGCTGAAAGTATGAGACGGTTCCGAATAATAATATGCCATACAATTACCTCAGTTTCATATTGTTGATGCAGCCCACCGTCGTGATCGCATAGATGCCGGGGCGGGTGCGGATGAGAGGGGGCTGGGGTACAGTGGAGACCGCACCGAAAAAGCCGCCCATTAACCGAAGAACAGCTTGTTCAGCGTCATGGGATCGATATACTCGCCGTCCTTGTAAACACGCATGTTGCCGGAAGCAATTTCATCGATCAACATAACATTTCCGTCTGCGTCATAACCGAATTCGAATTTGATGTCATACAGGTCAAGTCCCTTGGCCTTCAGATCATCGGCAACAATCCTGGTAATTGCCTGTGTCTGTGCCTTGAGGGAATCATACTGTTCTGCGGTCATGACACCCAGATCAACAAGCCCGTCTTTGGTTACCAGCGGATCGCCCTTTTCATCGTTCTTGAAGGTGGTTTCCACATAGGCGGGAAGATCCTGACCTTCGGTGCAGTAGTCGGAATACCGGCGATAGAAGGAACCGACAGCCTTGTAACGGCAGATCACTTCCAGCCCCTTGCCGAACACCTTTGCCGCCAGAACTTCCATGGTGGTGTCTTCCAGATTTGCGCTTACGTAGTGGGTTCTGATACCGGCGGCATTGATTTTTTCAAAGAAGTAGATGGACATGCGAAGGTTGACATCGCCGACACCTTCAATGGTAAGTCCTACAGAATTTTCGCCGGGATCGAACACGCCGTCCTTGCCAGTGCAGTCATCCTTGAATTTCAGAAGACAGTTGCCGTTTTCCAGCGCATAAACATTCTTGGTTTTTCCGGTGTACAAAAGTTTCTTTTCCATAGTGGTGTTCTCCTTGTATTTCATGTTTTGTCAATGAATGTCAGCATTTCGGTGCGTTTATGCCGCAAAAACACTTGCCCATCCTGCTATCAGTATTATACTCCAGATTCGTGTTTTTTTCAATAGAATGCAGCATGAAAACGATAAATTATCAATATATATATCAGTCCTTCGATCCAAAACACAGGGTGCAATCCGGGAAAAGCATTCCGGTTCCGGAAATATTCGCATGGAACGGGGAAATCATGAACTTAAAAAATGGGCAGCACAAAACCGTACTGTCCATTTTGCCTTCATATATTATAGGAAGATCCGCCGGAACACACGAATCATGATTTCCTGCAGCCATGTTCCCCGCAGGTATGGGTGCCGCAGTCATGATCTCCGCAGGAATGGCCTTCTCCGCCGTGCTCATGGTCGTGATGATCGCATCTGACATCGGGATTAAAAAGCAGTCTGCCGGCAAGCAGGGCATTTACCGCATCATCGCAGAAGCCGGTGACGCCGCCGTAAAGCCGGATGCCTGCATTGGCCAGCGCTGTCTTTGCCCCGCCGCCGATGCCGCCGCAGATCAGAGTATCAACGCCCAGGTCGGAAAGCATTCCTGACAGCGCACCGTGACCGTTTCCGTTGGTATCCCTTACTTCGGAAGAAACGATTCTGCCGTTTTCTGCCGTGTAGATTTTGAACTGTTCGGTATGGCCGAAGTGCTGAAAGATTCTTCCGTTTTCATACGTTACTGCAATTTTCATGGTAGTATGACTCCTTATATATCATTTTTGATTTTCGATTTTCTGCATTGACTTCCGGAACTGGAATGTGAACAGGACTGCCGTGAATGTCACTGCAATGATATCCGCTGCAGGTTCTGCCATGTACACGCCGGTTGTGGGATCGCTGACAAAATTCGGCAGGATGTAAATCAGCGGCAGCAGCAGGACAAACTTCCGTACAACCGCCACCAGTACCGATGACGGAGCGTTGCCCAGGGAGACAAAGGTCATCTGGCAGGCGATCTGAATGCCGAACAGGAACATGCCGCCGAGATAGATCCGCAGAGCCTTTGCCGCAAAGTCGATCAGGGCCGCATCGGGCGTAAAGATCGAAACAAATGCCTTCGGGAACAGCATTACAGCCGCCCACAGTGTGAGAGAATATGTCAGGCAGGAGATCAGCAGAAGCCGGAAGGTTTTCTTCACCCGCTCTGCATTCTTTGCACCGTAGTTGTAGCTGGAAATCGGCTGCGCCCCCTGTGCAATACCTGTCAACGGCAGCATGGCAAACTGCATGACACTGGTCAGAATGGTCATGGCGCCCACGGCAATATCGCCGCCGTATTCCAGCAGAGAGGAATTGAAGCAGACCGCGATCACGCTTTCGCTGGCCTGCATGATGAACGCCGCCGAACCCAGCGCCACACAGGGCAGCACCAGTCTCGCAGAGGGGATCAGGTTTTTCAGCTTCAGACGCAGAATCGTCCGTTTGCTGCACAGAAAGGAAACCACCCATACACAGGAAAGCGCCTGGGACAGGATCGTAGCCAGAGCCGCACCCCTGACGCCCATATCCAGACCGTAAATGAAGATGGGGTCAAGAATGATGTTGGAAACCGCTCCGACAATGACCGAGATCATGGAGATCTGTGTAAATCCCTGTGCCGTCACAAACGCATTCATGCCGAGGGTCAGCTGGACAAAAATCGTACCGACGGCATAGAGACTCATGTAATCCACGGCGTATCCGATGGTGTTTTCGCTTGCGCCGAACAGGAGCAGAAGACTGCGGTTCCAGAGCAGAAGCACGGCTGTCAGAATCAGGGAAATGAGGATCTGCAGACCGAAGCAGCCGCCCAGCGTTTTTTCCGCGCTGTCCATATCCTTTTTCCCCATGAATATGGAGGCTCTCGGCGCACCGCCCGAACTGACAAGTGCAGCAAAGGCAGATACGATCATAATGATGGGCATACATACCCCCACCCCGGTCAGGGCAAGATCACCGGTTCCGGGCATATGTCCGATGTATATGCGGTCAACAATATTGTAGAGCATATTGATCAGCTGGGCAACTACTGCAGGCAGTGCCAGCCGGAACATCAGTCTGCCCACCGGCGCCGTTCCCAGCATTTCTTTTTGATTTGTCATAATTCCATGCCTCCCCGGTTGTTTTCTCTGATGAGTTTATTAATATTTTGATTCATCACATGGAAGCATTGGGCCATAACGGCACGTTCCTGTTCGCCGATACCCGAAAGAATTGCCTCGGCAAATGCACTCTGCCGCTTCCGTCCCGCTTCAATGGTCCCGGCTGCTTTCGCGGTACAGACAAGAGCATCTTTCCGGCGGTCACCGGGCACGGCATGTCGTTCAATATACCCCTCCTGTACCAGCCGTTCCACGTGTGCGGATACAATCGGACGCTTGAGTCCCCGCAGTTCACAGATATCTTTCGCTGTAGCATAATCCGGGTTATTGGCAATGAAAAGCAGGATACTGACTGCTGTATGCGGCATTTCCATCTCTTTTGCCAGAGGCAGCAGCGCCTTTTCATAGGCAAGCGCAATTTTTCTGGCATAACCGTTCATGTCCTGACTGGTTATCATGTATATTTCTCCGTTACTTCAAATTTGAACTGTTCATCAGTATACCATTCAGAATCGTATTTATCAACAGTGGAATTGTAAACATTTATCTATCGGACAATGCAGGAGTTCTGCTGTCATGAGTGACAGGACAGGCGGAGACAGGAAGCAGAACCGGCAGGGATATTTTTTACCCTTCTCTCCATTCTGCTGTACAGAACAGAAAAACTCCTTTTCCCCCATACAGGTAATAAGGAGCTTTTCCGACAGGATATTTACAGGATTCGGATAATTCTGTGTATTTGCGGGCATTTGTTCCGGATTTACCCGATCATATCAATCCCGCGCTGCAGGGTGTCCGCATCAATCGCACCGGTCGCCTGTGCAATGGCATATCCATCTGCATCAATGAAATACGTGGTGGGGAGGGAATATACACCGTAGGCTGCAGCGGCATCGGCATCCGTATCAAAGAACACCGGAAAGGTGTATTCCTTTTCTGCGATAAACTCTTTCGCACTTTCCAGTGTTTCCCGTCCGCCGGTCATGTTCACCATCAGAAAGTGGATTTCCTCTCCCAGTTCAAGATATTTTTCGTGGAAGTCCGGCATCTCCAGCTGGCATGGCCCGCACCAGCTTGCCCAGAAGTTCAGTACAACGGGTTTCCCCACGTAATCGGACAGGCTGACTTTGTTTCCGTCTGCATCATACACCGTGAAGTCCGGCGCAGAGACTGCATCGGGCACCGTTTCCTCCGGTTCTGTTGTTTCGTTTGCTGTAGCGGAATTCTTTTCCGTATCATTTATGTCTTCCGTTTCCTTCTGCGGATTGTGTACCAGCAGTTGGTCAGTAGATGCCGATTTGCTGAGCTGTGTGTACAGCACATATGCGCCGCCCAGCAGCAGAACAAAAACGAGAAGAACGATCAGCAGTGATTTTCTGTTATTCATATTGCCTCCTTAACTGAGCAGCCCCAGCAGCCGCCCGAGAGTTCCGGTTGCCATCAGGATACCGATCAGCACCAGCAGACTGCCGCTTGCGATATTGATGACCCTGTAGTTTTTCTTGATCCAGTTGAATGCCGATTTCAGATAATCGATCAGTACGGCACTGAGTATAAACGGGATACCAAGCCCCATCGAATATGCCAGCAGCATCAGCATGCCTTCCACAACGTGTCCCTGCTGGGATGCCAGCATCAGTGCCGAACCCAGGAATGCTCCCACACAGGGCGTCCAGCCGATGGAAAAGATCATGCCGAACAGCATCGCTGCAAAGAATCCCATGTTGTCCGTGTTCACCGAGCTGTGAGTACCCCGGAACAGATTCAGCTTGAATACGCCCAGGAAGTTCAGACCGAAGAGAATCACGACAGCACCGGAAACGATATTGACAGCGGTCTGATATTCTCTGAGGAGACTTCCCACCGTTCCCGCCAGAGCACCGAGCAGCACGAAGATCACGGTAAAGCCGGTGACGAAACCCAGCGCACCTTTCAGCGTTTTCTCTGTACTCCGTTCACCGCCGCCGGCAAAGTAGGAGATGTATAGCGGCAGCAGGGGGAGCAGGCAGGGAGAGATAAAAGTAATGATCCCTTCCAGAAAAGCGATTACATAGGACATCCACCGTCACACTCCTTTCCGAATATGCCGGACAGCAGCCATCCGATCAGTCCCATATAGAGCATGGTGATAACCGGATTGGATGTGATGGGACAGCTTCCGGCAGAGCAGCCCACGGTATAGTAGTAACCCAGTCCGGCAAGGGCACCGCCAAGGGTGAACAGCGTCGGACGGAGCCATTTCTTTATGTTCCGTTTCAAATGCATCAGCACCTTTCCTTTGTTTGACACTATTATACAGCAGCAAAAGATTCTTTTCCGTGATAAAATCACAAAACCGGCTGGGAAACGGATTGATTTCCGGCACAGAATTGTGTATAATATGTGCAGCAGCTAGTTTCTTCCCCGTTATTTTCGATAAGAAGGAGAGAAAGGACGGTACAGATGGAATTTCAGAATTATTTTCCGATATGGAATAAATTGACCCCGGTTCAGCAGAATCAGATTCTGGGCAGTCTTGTCATCCGGAAGGCAGAGAAAGGGACAGTCATTCACAACGGCAGCATGGACTGTACGGGACTTCTGCTTGTGAAATCCGGTCAGCTGCGGGCGTATATTCTTTCCGAGGAAGGGCGGGAGATCACCATTTACCGTCTGTTTGAGAGGGATATGTGCCTGTTTTCCGCCTCCTGCATGATGCGCTCCATCCAGTTTGACATCACCATTGCTGCCGAAAAGGACACCGATCTGTGGATCATCCCGGTGGAAGTCTATCAGAGCATCATGGCAGAATCCGCACCGCTTGCCAACTATACCAATGAGATCATGGCATCCAGGTTTTCCGATGTGATGTGGCTCATCGAGCAGATCATGTGGAAAAGTCTCGACAGGCGCATCGCCGCTTTTCTCCTGGAAGAAGCATCCATTGAGGGAACCGATACGCTGAAGATCACCCATGAGATCATGGCAAACCATCTCGGCTCCCCCAGAGAGGTGATCACCCGGATGCTGAAATATTTCCAGAACGAAGGCATGGTCAGGCTGTCCCGCGGTACCATTGCAATCACCGATGCGGAGAAGCTGGAAGAAGTATGTGAAGCATAAAAAACAATGTCCGCCGATGCAGGTCATGCATGACGGACATTTTTCTGTTGAATTTTGAAGGCTTACCCTTTCCCGTTCTTTACTCTGCAGATCAGCTGGGTCATGGTTCCCATAGGACAGTAGACACACCAGCTCCGGGGTTTGAACAGTACCATGGTAATCAGTCCGAGGACGGTAGAAGTCAGCATCACGCTGTAGAAACCAAACGCAAACTGTGCCGCACCGGGATGAAACAGCGTTCCGTGATATGCCCAATGCCACGGCAGTTTGAACGTCCACAGGAGAGTGACAACCTGCTTCAGCTCCCCGG
>JAFQGY010000176.1 GCA_017415325.1 Clostridia bacterium | reverse complement strand
CGAAAGCCATTCTTTCCAGCCTGACCAATATTGTATCCGTACTGCTGGGGGTTGTCAATGTATTTTCGGACATTGTTTCCTATATCCGTCTCTGGGCAGTCGGACTTGCGGGGGCGGCAATCTCTGCCACGGTAAACGAACTGGCGGGGCCGCTGCTGGGGAATTTCATGTTTATGATCCTTGCCATTGTTCTGCTGATATTCGGACATGGGCTGAACATGGTATTGAATGTTTTATCCGTGATCGTACACGGAATCCGTCTGAACACCCTGGAATTTTCCTCCCATCTGAACATGTCGTGGACGGGACATAAATTCAAGCCTTTCAAAGAATAATTCAACAATAAGGAGAATCATTATGAATCTGGGATTATTTGCAACTGCCTTGGCTATGGGCATCGCCGCAATTGGTTCTGCCATCGGGATCGGAATTGCAGGACAGGCTTCTATCGGCGCGTGGAAAAAGTGTTATCTGAACAATAAAACAGCTCCTTTTATCCTTACCGTTTTCGCCGGCGCACCGCTTACGCAGACCCTGTACGGTTTTCTGCTGATGCAGACGATGAAGTCATCCACAGCAGATCCTGCCTTTTTGCTGGGTCTGGGGATCGCATCCAGTGTAGCCATGGCATTTTCCGCAGTGTTTCAGGGGAAAGCAGGGGCTGCAGGGGCTGATGCTCTGGCAGAAACCGGGAAGGGCTTCTCGCAGTATGTAACGGTTGTAGGTCTCTGTGAAACCGTAGCACTGTTTGCACTGGTATTCAGCATAGTTGCATTGGGGTAATAATTGGTTTCACAGAAAGTCAGCAGTCTGCTGGCGGAATGAAACCACTATAGAATGCTTCCGGCAGAAATAAATGCCGTCACTTACAGGGTTCGTGAATTTCCGGTGGATCCGGAGAAGCGGACGGATGGAAGGGGCGGCATCTTTCATTTTCAGGCACACAGGGAGTATGTCGGGGATACAGTCTGTATACAGTTTTATACTTCTTGACGAAGCGAAGTATATATGATATAATGGAACAATAAAAATACCAAAAAGACTGCATATGTGTACACTTTTCCGAAGGCTGATGCGGTAGGATCGCTGCTGCTTCCGGAAACATGACCGCAGAGAGCACGGAATGAAGCAATATTCTGTATAGAGAGAGGATATACCATGGGAAAAGGATTTGAGATACATCGTTTCAAGGTTGCCGTAAACTGCACAGATATCCGTACGGATACGGCAGATCCCGGGGAAAACGGAGAACAGATCTATTACGATCACGGGATGCTGGCACTGCCGGATGGGTATACGGAAACCGGCAAGCCCACCAGACTGGTCATCAACTGTCACGGCGCCGGCGGAACGGTTTCAACAGACGATTCTCAGGTGGAACAGCAGGGAATCACCAAATATCTGCTTGCCAACGGGTATGCTGTGATGGATGTCAACGGGCTGCCGGAAGAGTATGCCGCAGAATACGGGATTGACATCCGGAACAATATCGGCAGTCCCGTTGCCGTACAGAGCTATGTGAAGGCATACCACTACTGTATGGAAAACTTCAACCTGTACAGGGATGTATTCCTGCACGGCGGTTCCATGGGCGGAATCAGCAGTACCAATGTGGTTCTGTCCGGGTGTATTCCTGTGATTGCCCAGAGCGGTTTCTGTCCTGTTCTGGATACATACCATCAGATTTTTCAGCGTCCCTGGTCAGGCGGACTGCCGAAAACCGCTCTCGGGAAGTTCTACAGCCTGTCACGGGACGAAGATGGGGAATATATCTATGACGAAGAAAGCATCGCCGGCTTCAATCCCATGGCAAGATGCCTGACGGTGGGAGAAAAGAAATATCTGCCGTATCCGGTGCCGGTAAAGTTCTGGCAGTGTGAGGATGATACAACGGTGAGCATCGATACCACAAAGCAGTTCATCCAAGCCATCCGGAACGCCGGAGGAATTGCCTATCTGCGGACATTTCCGACAGGCGGGCATGAACCACAGGATTACGGCGAATTTGTCCGGCAGCCCAGCGGGAATACAATACTGGGAGAAGAGACACTGTATATCCGGCCGGCGGTGGAAGAAGTATTCCTGTGGATCAGAAGATTCAGCTGAAAATTTCTCCTGGATAAGGAATTGGTGAAGTATGAAGATAAAAATGCGTAAAATGCCGTATGAGGAGGTTCTGAAACTGCCTCGCCTGCAGCACAGGAAGCCATTAAAACCCAGCAGGTTTCTGGCGGCTGTAGTCCGGATTGTATCTGCTCCGACACTGCGGAAGATTCAGTTTTCGTACACTTCAGAACGGATGGAGCTCGCGGGGGATCAGCCTTGTCTCATTCTGATGAACCATTCAAGTTTTACGGATATGAAACTTGCATTCGGCATCTTTTATCCGCGGAGAATGGGGATTGTCACTTCTGTGGATGCCATGTCCGGGTTCCTGGGAAAACTGATGCGGCTGCTGGGCTGTACGCCGACCCATAAGTATGTTGCGGATTTTTCATTGATCCGTGATATCCAATATATGCTGCGGGAAAACGGGACAAGCGTGCTTATGTATCCGGAAGCGGGATATTCCTTTGACGGAAGGGCCACAACACTTCCGCGGGGGCTTGGCTATCTGATGAAACGGCTGGAAGTTCCTGTGGTAACGGTGATTACCCAGGGCGCTTTTCACCGGGATCCTCTCTATAATATGCTGCAGATCCGGGATGTAAAAGTCAGTGCGCATGTGAAGTGTATTGCGACAGCGGAAGAGATCAAAGAAAAATCTGCGGAAGAACTGGATGCTTTGCTGGACGAAGCGTTTTCCTTTGATAATTTCGCATGGCAGAGAGACCGGAGAATTTCCGTTGACGTTCCTTTCCGGGCCGATGGACTGCACAGGATTCTGTATAAATGTCCCCACTGTCAGGCGGAGAATCAGATGGAGGGAAAAGGGATCCGTCTGTATTGCCACAGCTGCGGCAAGGAATGGGAAATGGATGCATACGGTCAGCTGTCGGCTGTCGATGGGGAAACGGCGTATGCCCATATCCCCGACTGGTATACCTGGCAGAGAGAGTGCGTGCGCCGGGAGATTGAAGACGGTACATATCTGCTGGACACGGATGTGGATATTGCCATACAGGTCAATCTGGATGGGGTATGCAATATCGGCACAGGACATCTGCGGCATGATGCTGACGGTTTCTGCCTGACCGGTGCGGAAGGAAAGCTGGAATACAGGCAGTCACCGACGTTCTCCCATACCCTGTATGCGGATTACTACTGGTACGAAATCGGAGATGTCATCGGAATCGGAGACAACGAATTTTCCTATTTCTGTTTTCCGAAGGGGAATGTTTCTGTAACCAAAGCACGGCTGGCCACGGAAGAACTCTATAAAATGAAAAAAGCCGCAAGACGGACAGAAGGAAACAGCTCTGGATCCCACGGACGGTGAAAAAGAATCTCTTACTGTAAAACGGAATCTGCCGCAGGAGTTTTCTCCCGGGATGGCCCTTCGGAATACTGATGTTCTTTGTTTCGACCTTGCATTTTGGCGGGAGATGTGGTATACTGTGGATACAAGGAAAGCATGTTGGCTGTATATTCCCAAAAGCAATTCATTACATATAACCGATTGCAAAACTCCGAAAAAACGAAATCCAGCACTTGAAAATGTTCTGTGGTGAGCAGGGTCGGGTCCCTGCGAACTCGCTCTACTATTTCTGGTGTTTTGCAATTTCTATATTTAGTGGCAAATGGAATTGCAGATACTATATCCTGTTAAACCAATTCCAAAAGTTTTTGCGGAGCTTTTTTCAAAAAGCGACCCGTTCCCCTATACTGGAGTTTTGCAAGCGGCTAATTCATTACATAAAAAAGGAGAACAATCATGAGCAAACTGAGAGTCGGCATTATCGGAACCGGTGGTATCAGCAATGCCCACATGGCTGGCTACAAAGCGCTTCCCGAAGAAGTGGAAGTGGTTGCCGTATGTGATATCAACGAACCCAAAGTAATTGCATATGCAGAAAAGTATGGTGTCAGCGCATGGTACACCGATTACAATGAAATGCTGGCAAAGGAAAATCTGGACTGTGTTTCCGTAACCACATGGAACAGTGCGCATATGCCCGCAACCGTAGCGGCTCTGAATGCAGGTGTGAATGTAATCTGTGAAAAACCCATGGCCATGAATGCCGGGGAAGCAGAGCTGATGCTGGATGCAGCCAGAAAGAACGGCAAGCTGCTGCAGATCGGTTTTGTACGCCGTTTCGGTGGAGACGCACGGGCAGCAAAGAGATACATTGATGCAGGCGCCCTCGGGGATATTTACTACGGCAAAGCACAGTATCTCCGCAGACGCGGCTGTCCCGGCGGGTGGTTCGGCGACAAGGCATATTCCGGCGGCGGCCCTCTCATCGACCTGGGCGTGCATGTCATGGACCTTGTACGGTACCTCGGCGGCTGTCCCAAGCCCATTTCCGCATTCGGCGCAACCTTCAACAATCTTACCGCAACCCGGGATGAAGCAGGGGAAAAGGCATGGGTGACCACCACCGATTCCAAGGGCTTCAAGTTCGACGTGGAAGACTTCACCTCTGCCATGATCCGGTTTGACAATGGCCTGATTATGACGGTGGAAGCCAGCTTCAATCTCAACATCAAGCACGATTACGGTGCGGTGGAACTGTTCGGTACCAAGTCTGCCCTGCACATCGACCCCTTTGAAGTGTACTCCGATGTGGATGCAGAATATCCGGAACTGAAGCCGGAAGAACCCACTATGTTTGAGTTCAGCAAGGCATTCAATGCAGAGATTGCGGCATTCATCGACAGCGTGAAAAACGGTACTCCCTGCAAGGCACCTGCGGAAGATGGTGTCGCCCTCATGAAGATTATCGACGCAATCTACAAGTCTGCTGAGACCGGCCGCGAAGCCATTATTGAATGGTAAACAGAGTCTGCGGTGCGGAAATAGCGGAATCCGTAACATTCCCATAAACAAAAACCGACCGGGCACTCCTGAAATAAAGGATGCCCGGTCGATATTTTTATGTTACCGATGCAGTGTATGCCGGAATGTCCAGCGCATTGCATCTCCGAAAATGGCCTCACCGTCTTCACCATCCGCAAAATCGTGGCCTTTCCCGGGATATTCACAGTATACATACTCCGCACCCGCTTCTGCCAGTGCTTTTACCATCCGTCTGCTGTATTCCACCGAAATGACCGTGTCTGCATCCCCGTGCAGGATGTACAGGGGTTTGTTTTTCAGAACAGAAACATCAGCGGGATCCGTAACCGCACAGCCAGCCAGTCCGGCAGCATATGTTCCGGGATACCGGTACAGCATTTCATATACCCCTGCACCGCCCATGGAGGTTCCGGTAACATACAGCCGGTTTCTGTCAATGCTGTACTGCTCTGCCAGTGCCATAGTCAGTCCGAACACGGCTTTGGAAATACGGTTTTCGGCGCAGTCGGCATGGGCAGGCAGAGTCTCCGGTACGACAGGCCAGATTTTTTCCATATAGCTGCTCCACATGACATTTTCCGGGCACTGCGGAACGGCAAAAATGAAGTTTTCATAATGCTGATAGGCAAAAAGCATCTGGTTTTCACGCTGGTCGTAGTACAGCTGCAGCCGGTTGTCGTTCCCGCGCATTCCGGCTCCATGCAGATGGATTACCAGCGGATATTTTTTCCCGGGATTATAATGCTCCGGTACAAACAGGCGATACGGCAGGAGGGTACCGTCCTCTGCGGTAAAGACACAGGGCATAGTAGCATCCAGCCAGTACGCACGGGCTTCTTCTGTTTCTTCATACATCTTGAACAGTTTAATCATGGATATACACTCCGATAGAATCAGCAGAATACTCTGCTTTGATATGGATCTGTTTATTCGGATCTGTGTTCTTCTCCGCAAACAGATCGGGAATATGGGTTTACTGTTTTCTGCTGTCATACCTTTTCAGCACCGCAGAAAGCATTTCCGCTGTCATCAGACAAACAGGAGGTACAAAGGATCCAGATAGGACAAGGGTTCTGTGATGGTAATACCATCCTCCGTAACCGAGAAGGCAATCGGTTTCCATTCTCCGCTGCGGTCCAGCATCTGCATGGTTTTCATATCTTTCCAGGCAGGAGGAAGGTGAATGTCCGTCTGTTCCAGGGTATCGGGGGAGAGATTGATCAGGGTGAGCAGGTGCCTGAAGCCGCAGGCCGTTTCATCCACAGCATCGTTCATCAGGGTGAACACACGGGGCGCTTCCGGCAAATAGACAATCTCATCACAGTACTCGCGGATCAGCCCATGGATCAGCCGCTGCCGGCGATAATTGTACAGGGACTGGGAAAAATTGTTTTCCAGCGTGATGCCCATCACTACAACGGTTCCGCCGAGACTGTTCCGGAAGCAGGTCATGGAAGGCGTGATATACCTTCTGTCGTAGCCATACAGGTCGGTAATGACCCGGCAGGCGGGATCGGTAATCTCCATCTGCATCATGATCCCGTTGGAGGCGGTAAACATATGGGCACTTGGCATATTGCGGCCGTGATTTTCTTTGACAAATTCATCCCGGATCACTTCTCTTGCTCCCAGATCCCACTGCAGCATTTCGTTTCCAGCAGTACTGTTTACCGGCTCCCCGACAGAAACACCCAGATATGCGCCATATCCCCGGCTGCAGAGGATTTTTGCCGCAGCAGCGTCCAGAAAGAGCAGTTTTTTGGACAGGTATTTCCGTATAACAGCATCCTCGCAGTGTTCTGCCTGTGCTCTGTCCCAGAATACAAGATTGGAGTCTGTTGTGATCCAGGGAATGCTGAACATGCTGAGAGTGTTTGTCCAATAGGGCACCCCAACAGAACGACCGACATGATTCCAGAAAGGATCATAGCACAGTTCCGCTCCCTGCATCAGGCATTGTTTTGCCGCTTTGTGCAGTGCATTCATCCGGGCCCGTTCTCGGCAGAACATTTTCCCGTAAGCCGTTTCTTCGTTGGCATTGTCCAGCAGCTGCTGTGTCTGGAAGGTGGAACCGTCAAATCCGGCGGAATAGGCAGCTCCCATCACGGCTTTCATTTCCCTGCCGGAAGTGAAGAATCTGGTGTGCGGAAAAGAATCGGATTCATGGTAGAAAATAAAATCTTCCGTGATGTGCTGCTTTTTGCAGATCGCCGGAAACAGATCTCCCGGAATGCCGGCGGGAGTCATGCCGTTGTAGCGGATGCCGTAAAGCCGGGAGAATGGAGTATGATCCGGGCCTGCCAGAGCCTTGCTGATGGCCAGTGTACAGTCACCGTCCAGATCTGCACCGCCGGCCTGCATATATCCGATGGGTATTTCCGGAGAATCCACATCCACAGCCCGCCGGATTTCTTCTGCCAGTCCCACCAGAGAATCCTTTGTCAGCTCCCGCCATCTGCGCAGCAGGGAAAAACTTTCCGGGGTATTCTCACTGCGTAAAGCAAGGAGTTCTTCCCGGGTGTATACTTTCCCTGTTCTGCGGGAAAATTCTGCCAGATGCTTTTCACAGTAACACCCGTTGGCCGCTGTGATGGAAAAGTCATCTTCTGTGATGATGAATGCCGGTTTTGCAATTTTGGCAAATACAGCCATATCTCCGGCAAGCCGTTTCCGGAAGGCGGGATCCAGAGGACAATTTGCAAAAGGATGCCCGGAGCCGTCAGCACGCACAATGGTTGTGAAATCCGCACTGACACCGGATTTGACGGTGGTTGTGATCCACCAGCCGCAGGTAATGTTGTGTGCCAGCAGGGTATCCCGGATCTGTACAAACATTTCTGCACGTTCTATAAAGAATTCTGTGGGCGGATATCCGATACTGCGCCATCCGCCGCACGGACAGGCCAGAGCAAAACGGGTGAAACCGTAATTCCGGTGCTGTTCCAAAATTTCTTCTGTTACATGCGCGGGTGTGGGCCAGTCCAGATCCAATGAAACGGGAATGATAATATCGAGGTCTTCAAATCTTTTCATAAGTGCCTCTTAAACAGGTTGTATTTTTTATATGGAAGACAAATACGCCGCATATACGCCGAACAGGACAGCGGATCCGGCGGGGATTTTTGTTTTTACTCTGATATACCGGAAGGGGGCAGACTGCTGTTGCGGAGCAGGTTTTCCCGCAGCTGCCCGGGAGTGTAGGTCCAGTATTCCCGGAAGGCTTTGATAAAATGAGCTTCACTGGAATACCCGCATTCCATGGCGGTTTTGACAATACTGTTTCCCTCTATGATCATGTCGTACGCCAGCTTCAGCCGGAGCCGGATCAGATACTGGTGATAGGGGATACCGGTGACCGTGCGGAAATCTGCCTGAAATTTGGAACGACCAACCTTGAACTGTTCTGCCACCTGGTCAACGCTGCAGCGGTCAGACAGATTGTCTGCCACATAGTTCAGCACATCCTGAATATAGGAATAGGGACAGTTTACGATCCCACCCCTGCCGCTGCCGGCAATCTGCATGATCCGGCGGATGGTCAGAGAGCAGATCTGTGCAGTATTGATCCGGTCCTCCTGATGACGGGCAGCCAGTGAAAAACAGGTATCCAGTTCTTCGGCTTCATCGGGATCCGGCCATCCGTAAATCAGATTGGCATTGGTGAACAGTTCCGGGTCCACCGCCTACAGGGTAAACCGGTTGATAATCTCCCGGGACACATACAGAAGCCGCCTATGGTAGATTTCACTGTGGGAATTCATGTTGTGGAGGGAAAAGGGCTTGTGAATAAAAATACCCGGCCGGTCGGACGAGATGGTTTTCTGGTTGTTTACCAGGGTATAGCTCCCCTCTTTGACAAACAGAATTTCATAAAAAGCGGTGCCAGTGAAAAAATTCATGTTATAGCCGGATTTGAATTGCAGCTGGTAAGAGTATCTGTAATCCAGGTATTCTTCTTCATAATTCTGCAGCGGATTGTTTGGCAGAATCAGAGCGGAAATGATGGGCTCGGACATTTTTTATATGTATACCTCATTAAAATGGACTATTATATACGAAGTCACACCATTCAGATATAATTAGTATATCATACAGGATTCTTTTTGTAAATATATTTTTGACAGATTCGAAAACAGTATGTAGGAAAAGAGGATAAACAAAAATGAAAACGAAAAATATGCTTCTGTGGCTTCTGGCTGCCGCAATGCTGACCGGTTCCGCAGTGGGATGCAGCAAAGACATTCCGGAGGAAACCACATAAAAACAGAAGACTGCTGTACTGCGCATCGAACGATTCAATAAACAGAACGTGATAAAACCTCCTGCTGCAGATATGTTCTGCAACAAGAGGTTTTTTGTTACTGTCTTTTATACGGGGAATCGTCCGACAGCAATTTCCGGGATTTACAAGATTTATACTGCCTTACAGCGCAATTCTTTCTCCCATATTCTTTACACTGATTTCTTCGGTGCGTGCGATGCGGATGGAATCGGCGGTGGACTCGGGCAGGCATCTGGTAACGGGAAGTCCCTTTACGAGGCAATCGGTGAAGTACCGGATTTCTGCCGTGTAGGAGCAGTAAGGAGGATATTTTTCATTCAGATCAATAACCTCACCGTCCGCCTTGCAGAGCTTGAATACCTGTTTGCCGGCGATAACGGTCTGGATCATGTGCCCCTTTTCGAAGTCCACCCGGTAGATACGGCCGTAGTGGGACTGGTTGTTGGTTACCCAGCCGCCGGTGGAGTGGTTGTAAAGACCGTTGACATAGTAGTAGTTGGTGCTTACGTAGTCAACGCCGTCGCCTTCGATGTAGATACCGCCGCCGGAAGAAACGTACTTCGGAACCCCGAACAGGGAGTTGAGAAGGTCTACATCATGTACGTGCAGGTCCAGCAGGGCGCCGCCGGAACGTTCACCGTCCAGGAACCAGTTTTCCCATGCCCATCTCGGTGTACCGTCATCCCGTTTGAAGCATGCATGCCGTACTGCACCCAGTTCCCCGGATGCCATATAGTCCCGTACAGCGTCTGCAAAATTGCTGAAACGGCAGCACTGTGCAACCATGAGCAGCTTGCCGGTTTTCTTTGCGGTTTCGCACATCTGCATGCAGAGTTCGTAATTCAGCGCCATCGGCTTTTCCACAAGGACATTATAGCCCAGTTCCATGGCCTTGATGGCAGCCGGGGCGTGCAGGAAGGTGGGCAGGCAGATATCGACGAAATCCAGCTTGCCTACTTCTGCTTCCAGCAGTTCGTTGTAGTCTGCATACTTGCGCGGAGCGTCATGCTTTTCGAGCATTTCGGGACGTATATCCGCGATGGCATCGATAGAAATTTCAAATCCTTCTTCCTTCAGGGTCTGATAACCTGCGTAGTGGACACTGGTGATACTGCCCTGACCGATAAATCCCATTCTGAGCATGTTCATTTCCTCCGATATACGTTATTATGTTTATGTATGCTGCCTGTACGGATTATTGTATCATTTCAATTCGGATTTGTCAAGATATTACAGAATTCTGTGATTCCGTTTTGGGAGTAATGTGCATTCTTCCGTACCATTTGGAACAAAAAACACGCAATGACATCAGATGAAAATCTAAAGAAACGGATATTCCATGAATTTATGATTTCTTTGTGCAGTCAGGAACAGATTGTGGTATAATAGGGGTACCATGAATAACAGGAGGTACATTATGTTAAAGGATTTTTCAAAAGAAACATTTGACATTCTGATCCAGGCAGGTCAGTCCAACAGTGAAGGATACGGTTTCGGGAATGTCTGCAATCCCTATGAAGCAAGTGACCGTGTCTGGTATTTCAATGGCGACGGTACATTTCAGATGGCACAGGAAAAAGTGGCCAACAATGCCATCCAGAGCAATTTTGCACTGGCTTTTGCCAGTAAGTATATACAGGAAGGGATGCTTGGAGAGGGCAGAAAACTGCTGATTCTCCGGGCGGCTGTGGGCGGAACCGGATTTTCCGATAACCATTGGAAGGACACCGATGATCTGTATCTGCGCATGATGGAGATGATCCGGACTGTCCTTGCACTGAATCCGAAAAACCGCCTCAAAGCACTGTTGTGGCACCAGGGGGAAACCGATGCCGACAACCAGGTGACGTATGCATACTACCATGAACATATCACCGCACTTGTTCAGAATGTACGCACAGCATTTTCCGTACCGGATCTGCCTTTTATCGCAGGAGATTTTGTGCAGCTGTGGAAAAGCAAACGAAAAGAAAACTGTGCCCCTGTCATTGATGCCCTGCGGCACGTCTGCAGTGGTGTACACAGCGCTTTTGTAGAAACAGACGGACTGGACTCCAACATGGAAGACGGATACCCGCATCCCTTCGGCTGGGTGGATGATGTGCATTTCTGCCGGCGTGCGATCTATCAACTTGGGGAGCGGTATTTTGCCGCATATCAGTCTGTTGCGGGAGCTGAATAAGATTCAAGATACCCCGGAATTCCGGGAGATATAACTGCTGCCTGGATTTATACGATTGAAAATCCGGTGCAGTCTGAGGTGAAAAGCATGAAAATCCAATCTATTACTGCATTTCCGGACAGGATCCGGTTTCTGTTTACGGAAGAAATATGTGAACTTCTGACAGTATGTGCCTGTGTTCCTCTGGTCTGTGGGGACAACAGTCCGGATTTTGTGCCGGGCAGAACGGTAAGCTGTCAGACCGTTTCCGGACGGGGGAAGTATGCGGAAATTCCGCGTTTTTGCGGGGAGTTTGACCAGCTGCTCTGCAGGTTTGTCCTGAAAAGAAACGATGAAGCAATTCCGGGCGTTTGTTATGTAACCGACTTTGCGGAAGGTTTTTCCCTTTGGCAGTATGATCCGCCGGAAATACAGCGTCCTGTAGGCACATGGGTGACGGCATTGCCGGAAGATCAGGAATATATGCACTTCGGGTACATGATGACCGAAATCGATATGGCATGGATTCTGACACTGCATCCGGCGGAAGGGGACATCGCCCATGATTTCAACGGCAGAACCTATTATTTCCGCCGGGACATGATGGAACTGTACGAGAGTTTTTCCAAACCCTATACGGACAGAGGCATTCCGTTTCTGATCCGGTTTATCAACAGGTTCCATTATCAGAATCACGATGCCTCCGAAGAACTGTTTGCTCTGCTGCGTCATCCGGGTTATGAACCGGATTTCCCGGCAGTGGAAATGAGTGCTTTCAATCTGCGCTCTGAGGAAGGGTTTTCCCTGTATTGCGCGACACTGGACTTTCTGTATGCCAGATATGCTTCTCCGGACAGTCCTTATGGATGGTCTGTGATGATGGATATCGGCAACGAGGTCAACGCGCCCGGTATGTGGCATAATATGGGGCCGATGCCCTGTGAAGGATTTATGGAGGAATATACGGTTTCTCTCCGCCTGGCATGGCTGCTCTCCCACAAGTACTATGCACACCACCGTGTCAATATTTCTCTGGAACACAATCACAATATTGCCGATAGAATCGGAGACGACCTGCATTTTTATCCGGCGGCCCGGTGTCTGGAGCAGCTTGTCAGAATCTGCCGCAGGGATGGGGATTTCGGCTGGGGCGTGGCGGCACATCCATACCCGGCGGACATTTTCAATCCGGCGTTCTGGGAAGATGAGGACGCAGTGTTCCGTCTCGATACCCCGAAAATCACGCTGAAGAATCTGGAAGTTTGGCCCGCACTGCTGTCCTCCCCGGAATACCTGTACCGCGGCCAACCCCGGCATGTCATTTTCGATGAACAGGGATTCCACACCAATGATGATCCCGATACCGAAGACAAGGGGGCATACGGGTTTGTTCTGGCATGGCTGAAACTGCGGAAGCAGCCGGGAATCGATCTTCTTCTGCTACATCGGTATGCCGATATGCCGGACGACAGTGAATACAGTCTGAAACTGGGACTGCGCCGTGCCCTGGGTTACGGGGATGAGCGGCATCTGCTGATTCTGCCGGGGGCGTACAAGAAAATTTGCCACGCGATCCGGGAAATGGACACACCTGCAGAAGAAAAATGGATCCGGGAAGCCAGAGCATTCATCGGCCCCGAACGGTTTGACGCACTGCTGAATCCGCAGATAGGGAAAAACTAAGGGACAGAACAGACCGGCGCATAAAATGATATACAGTATACAATGTTCTTCGGGCTGTGTATACAGGGACACCCGGATTCCGGATCATTTCTACACCATACGAATAATACAGTATTATCAAAACTCTGGAGGTACTCATGGAAAACAGTACATGCTCTTTCAAGAAATATGAAAACTCCCCCGTATTCGGCAGCCGGGAAACCGGAACCATGTTTGACGCATATGTATGGAAGCAGAACGGCAGACTCCGGATGGATGTATCCTGGCGTCCCCGGAAGGCGCTGGCCGTAACCTTTTCTGATGACGGTATTCACTGGGAGGAACCGGTTATCACACTGGAGATGGATCCTTCCACCGGGGAAAATAACCTGAACCGGAACTGCGTGATCCCGGATCCCCATGGGACAGGATATCTGATGTGGTATACCAGCCAGTACTGGGAGGGAGATCACGGCAGATCCTGGATCGGTATTGCCCGTTCCGAGGATGGGATCCGCTTTGAACGGTTCCGGAAAGAGCCGGTTCTGGTGCCGGAAATGGATTTTGAAAAGGAATCCGTCATGAATCCCTTTGTCATGTTTGATAACGGAAAATTCCGGATGTGGTACGCAGCGGGGGAAACTTATGAACCCGATGTAATCTGCTATGCGGAAT
>JAFQGY010000175.1 GCA_017415325.1 Clostridia bacterium | reverse complement strand
TTCCAGCACGGTTGGCAGAAACATATCTATGAATACTTCCTCTGCAATCTGCACCATCTTCGGTGCGGTATCTCCGGGACCGGTATCGGACAGCATTGCCCATGTCCCCTTCTGCTCCCCCTCATGAATGCCGACCAGACAGATATACCGTCCGGACCAGGGAGCCTGTGTGGCTGCTCCCATTACAACAGTCCCGGGGAATATCTTCCCGTAGTTGATTACAGGTGCCGTCCCCTCCGGCAGATCCACCCGGTTCCAGTCAAGACCACAGTTCCGGCTGGATAAATACATATACCGTCCGGCATCATGCGGCCCCTTTTTATCGGTCACACCATAGCTTCGGATTTCTCCGTCCGGCATAATATAGAGTCCCCGTCTGGCATCATCCGGCTGTACGCATACAACAGCAGGAGCATATATGGATTGGAGCCGTATCTTGTCCCGTTCCGACAATACGGATTCCAACAGATCTACAGTATGCATAAATGTACTCCTTTCACCAGAGCAAATTGTATAATTTGTACCGAAATGGATACATATCAATTTTGTATTTGTAAGTTTATTATAATATATACAGCATGGATTGTCAATATCTTTTCTGACATTGCTCCCGAAAAGTATATCAAACTGCTCAAAACAACAATCTGTCATTGACAGAATCTGTGAAATATGATACAATGAAGAAAAATATACCGATCCCCCAAAAAGAATCGGATCTGACACAATATGCGAGGATAAAAATGAAAGACAAAATTACAGCCGGAAAAACATTTCTAGGAATCGAACTTGGTTCTACGCGGATCAAAGCCGTACTCCTGGACGATACATATGCAACCATTGCCACTGGCGGATACAGCTGGGAAAACCGGTATGAAAACGGATACTGGACATACGATATGGAGGATGTCTATACCGGTCTGCGGGAATGCTATGCCGCTCTGGCAGCAGATGTGCAGACAAAATACAGTGTGCCTCTGACCACCATCGGTGCTATGGGAATATCCGGTATGATGCACGGTTATCTGGTGTATGACAAGGATGACAATCTTCTGACACCATTCCGTACATGGCGCAATACCACCACAGCCCAGGCTGCCGACATCCTGCGGGATCTCTTCCACTTCAACATCCCCCAGCGCTGGAGTATTGCACATCTGTATCAGGCTATGCTGAACGGCGAAGAACACGTTCCGCAGATTGCCCGCCTGACCACTCTTGCCACACAGATCCATTATCTGCTGACCGGACGCCACGAAACCGGTATGTGCGAAGCATCCGGTATGTTCCCGCTTCTGGATGGGCAGTATGATGAAAGTATGCTGCAGAAATTCGATACACTGGCAGAAAGTTACCCCTGGAATATCCGGGATCTTCTGCCTGCTGCACGGCCTGCCGGTTTCCGGGGTGCATATCTGACAGAAGCAGGCGCAAAATTTCTCGATCCCACAGGAACACTGCAGGCAGGCATCCCCGTATGTCCTCCGGAAGGGGACGGCGGTACCGGTATGACTGCCACCAACGCCGTTCTGCCCGGAACAGGAAATGTTTCCGCCGGTACATCCGTTTTCTCCATGCTGGTACTTGATAAACCACTGAAAGGCGTATACCCGGAAATCGACATCTGCACCACACCGGATGGATCTCCCACTGCCATGGTACACAGCAACAACGGGTGTTCCGAACTGGATGCCTGGGTGAACATTTTCCGGGAATTTGCAGAATTGTCCGGACATCCCATGGATATTTCTGACATCTACAGTATGTTGTATCACCATGCCATGTCCGGCGACAAAGATTGCGGGGAAGTGATTTCCTATAATCTTCTGGCAGGTGAACCGGTAGCCGGTGTGGAAAAAGGATTCCCCATGATCTTCCGTACCCCGGACAGTAAAATGAATCTGGCCAACATGATGCAGTCTCAGCTGTATGCCGCTGTCACCGCATTGAAACTTGGCATGGATCTGCTGGTGGAATCAGAGGGAATCCATACGGCACACTTTATGGCCCATGGCGGTCTTTTCAAGGTAAAAGGTGCAGCGCAGCAGATTCTCGCAAATTCTCTGAACACCCCCGTTTCCACTGTGGCAACAGCCGGGGAGGGCGGTGCATGGGGGATGGCACTGCTGGCAGCATACATGGGAACCGGTTCCGGTAAGTCTCTTGGACAGTGGCTGGAAACCGAAATTTTCGCCGGACAGGATTCTCTGTATCTGGAACCGGATCCGGCCGGAGTGGCAGGATATGAAGCATACATGAAACAGTATAAAGCCGGAATTGCGGGCGTCAATGGTCTGAAAGAGGTGCAGGTATGCTGGAACAACTGAAAGAACAGGTATGGAAAGCCAATCTGCAGCTGCCGGAATACGGACTGGTCACCTTCACATGGGGAAATGTTTCTGCCATCGACAGAGCAGCCGGTCTGATCGTCATCAAGCCCTCCGGTGTGGAATACAATGCTCTCCGTCCGGAGGATATGGTAGTGGTGGATCTGGAAACGGGAAAAGTGGCAGAAGGAAAACTGAATCCGTCCAGTGACACACCCACCCATCTGGAGCTGTACAAAGCGTTCCCGGAAATTGGCGGTATCGTACATACCCACAGTTCCCAGGCCACAACCTTTGCCCAAGCAGGTATCGGCATCATTCCGCTGGGGACGACCCATGCCGATTATTTCTACGGTGAAATCCCCTGTACCCGGCTCATGACACCGGAGGAGATTGCCGGAGAATACGAAAAAGAAACAGGGAAAGTCATTGCAGAAACCTTCCTTGACAGGGATCCCATGGCCATTCCCGCCGTTCTGGTACAAAGCCACGGCCCTTTCGCATGGGGGAAAGACGCTGCAGAAGCCGTACACAACGCCGTTGTACTGGAAGAAGTAGCCTCCATGCAGTTCCGTGCGCTGCTGCTGAATCCCAATCTCCACCGGATGCAGCAGGAACTTCTGGACAAACATTACCTCCGCAAACACGGTGCCAATGCCTATTACGGACAGAAATAACGTCAAAACAGCCGATATGCTGGAATAAAAACCAGTATACCGGCTGTTTTTCATTTGTCAGAATACGCCTGTCCAACCAGTGCGCCGATCACTTTATGCCCTTTGGCATTGGGATGGGGATCCA
>JAFQGY010000174.1 GCA_017415325.1 Clostridia bacterium | reverse complement strand
CGGGCGGATGGTAGTGATCGGATAGAAGGTGGCCCGTCCGACGTTTGCCTGTTTCAGAGCGGCAATGGCGGATTTGGCAGCGTTTTCATCTTCCGTGATGATATTCTGCAGAGCGCTGCCCAATGCCGTTTCGATAGCAATCACATAGTCTTTCTGTACCTTGATCAGATAGGACACAGGCCCATGGATCCCCTGCAGTCTGCCGGAGGAGGCCTGTCCCATCACAAACCGGATACTGGTATTGTAGCCATCAAAATGCTCCTGCATACGCCTGATGGCACCCATCCGGCTTACAAGACCCTCTCTCTGCCCGGCAAGGGAAGTCAGCTCGTTCTGAAGCCCGGCCAGCTCTTCCCGGATCTTTTCCGTTTCTCTGTCGGAGTCTGCCATGGAAGCGGCCAGCTCTTCCAGATTCTTTCTGTATTCCCCGATGGTATGGTCACAGTCTTCGATGGTTCGGATATATCCGGCCTCCTCCGACTGATATTTTGCAATCTCGTCTCCGATGGCTTTCCGTCTCTGCTGCTGTCCCGATGCGGTCTGCTCCAGAACATTCCGGCGAACCCGCAGATCTGTCAGAGCGGATTCCTTCTGTTTCTGTACAGTCAGCAGGGTTTCCAGCAGTTCTCCTGCGGCACGTCGGTCACTGGTATACCGGCTTACCGCTTCCTGTGCCTTTTCCGCATCCGTTTCCGCCTGTCGGTACAGAGCGTCCGTTTCCGTTTTCCGGCGGGTCAATTCTTCCCGTCTGGCGGCAGCAGATTCTTTTTCTGTTTCTGCGGCAGCCATGGCGGCTTCTTCGGCGGCAATCCGGTCAATTTTGTGTTTCTTTTCCGTCTGGGCTACCTGCACTTCCCCTTCCAGCACGGCTTTTTGTCCGGCGGCAGTGTTGTATGCCTCATGGGTATGCTGGGATGCTTCCTTGTTGGCATGAGACTTTTCGTACAGACTGTCAATCCGGTCTTCCGTCTGTTTCCGGGAATCCTCCGCCATTTCCAGTTCATGCGCGGACATTCTGGTATCCCTGTCGGCTTTTTTGATATTTTCCGTATAAGCGTCCGCATCGTACAGCCACAGGGCCACATCGGTGCGTTTCTTGGCGTCGTACAGTTCCAGATATTTTCTCGCTTTGGCGGCATCCCGTTCCAGAGGGCCGATCCGGGCAGCCAGTTCCCCTTCGATATCGGCAACCCGCTCCATGTTGGCAGTGGTTTCCGCCAGCTTCTTTTCGGATTCGGTTTTCCGGTACCGGTATTTGCTGATGCCAGCACTTTCTTCAAAGGCAGAGCGCCGTTCTTCGCTTTTCTTGGAAATGATTTCCGCGATCTTCCCCTGTCCGATGATGGAATAGCCTTCTCTGCCGATCCCGGTATTCATGAACAGTTCATAGATGTCTTTCAGTCTCGCCCGCTTCCGGTTGATGAAATATTCACTGTCACCGGAACGGTAGTATCGTCTGGTCACAGTCACTTCATCGTATCCTGCCGCCAGCACCTTGGGTTCCGCACTGTCGTCAAAGGTTACGGAAACCTCCGCAAAACTCATGGGCTTTTTCCCGTCGGCACCGGCAAAGACCACATCTTCCATTTTGCTGCCGCGGATATTCTTCGTGGACAATTCCCCCAGCACCCACCGCATGGCGTCTGTGATGTTGGATTTGCCGCTTCCGTTGGGTCCGACGATGACCGTTGCACCGTCGTGAAACTGCAGTACGGTCTTCTCCGGGAAGGACTTGAACCCGTGAAGTTCCAGGGATTTTAAGTACAACCGTCACGCCTCCTTTTCGTTATTTCGCAAATATACCTAATTGTATATTATACCGTATCTGTTCCGGGTTTTCAAGAAATTTCCGCAATTTTACCGGATATTTCTTCTCGATTTCTGCTTTATTGCATCTCTTCTGTCCCACCGCCGCGGAAATGTCTCCCTTCGGCACCGTAACCGTCAGTTCCACAGGATTTTCCGCCGGTGTTTCTGCCAGCATCTCCCGGATCGCCGCTTCCATCCGGTTCCGGTAAATCCTTCCGGATACAAGCTCACCCATCGCCGGATGCACAGGTCCCGCCAGACAGGATGCCGGATCATGGAGCGATTCACTGTCGCACAGTCCGATCCGCAGACATTCTACTCTGTGCGTCAGAAATATTTCCAGTACAGCGGCGCTTCTTTCCACAGCTTCCTCCACGGTTAAAGGCACATACTGCCCGTTCTCCGTCCATTCCGCAAGCTCCGTATGGTGCAGAACAATGGTGGGGTAAATCCGACAGGCCGAAGCTCCCATGGCACAGATCTCAGCGGCACAGGCCAGCTCCGTCTCCGAAGAAGCTCCCGGCAGACCGATCATCATCTGCCCCACCCATGGAATCCCGGCATTCACCAGCATCTCACAGGCACGGCGGGTCTGAGCTGCATTGTGTCCCCGTCTGCATTTCCGCAGAACAGCATCATCCATGCTCTGGATCCCCAGTTCCACAGCAGAAATGGTGTACCGGGACAGAATCTGCAGAATTTCTTCGTCTATATAATCCGGTCTTGTGGACATCCGGATTCCGCTGATCTTTCCCGCATCCACACAGGACTGCGCAAGATCCAGCAGATCTGTCATCAGTCCCCGGTCGATCCCGGTAAAGGATCCGCCGAAAAAGGCAATCTCGCATACCGCATCTGCCGGGACGGTGGTCAGAGTCTGTTCAATGGTATCGGCAGCATTTTTCCGGATAAAAGAACAGGCGCCCGAGATGGTGTGCTGGTCGCAGAAGACGCACTGATTCGGGCAGCCCATATGGGGGATAAACAAAGGGATATTGATATGCTTTTTCATGGTTTCTGCCCGAACAGAATCAGGGCTTCTCTGGCGGCATTCTGCTCCGCTTCTCTCTTGGAGTGGGCGCTGCCCCTGCCGATCACATTGCTGTTGAGCCGGGCTTCCACCGTAAAAATCTTCGCATGGTCGGGACCGGTTTCACCAATCAGAATGTATTCCAGTCGTTCTCCTTCCACCTGCTGAACAATCTGCTGCAGAGTGGTTTTGTAGTCCACAAATACGCTGTTGTTCCGGATCACCTGCAGTTCTTCCTTGATAAAGGGCATCAGGAACACTCTGGCAGGTTCAAAGTTTTCTCCCGCATCCATATACATGGCAGCAAGGAGGGCTTCAAAACAGTCTGCCAGAATAGAGGGACGGTTTCTGCCGTTGTTCATGGATTCCCCATGACCCATATGCATATACTGCCCCAGTTCGATTTTTGCCGCAAACCGGGACAGTGCCTTTTCACAGACCACTGCCGCCCGGATTTTGGTCAGTTCCCCTTCCTGGATGTCCCGGTAGGACTCAAACAGATAGCTGCTGACCAGAATGGAGAGCACGGAGTCCCCCAGAAATTCCAGTCTCTCGTTGCAGGGGAGCTTGACGCCCTTGCTCCGTTTCTCGTTGGAATAGGAAGAATGGGTCAGGGCTTCCGTCAGATACTGCTTGTTCCGGAAGGTGTAGCCGATGGCTGCTTCCAGTCCTTCAGCCGGTCTTGCTTCCTGAAAAGGTTTTGTTGTCTTATTGTCTGCCATATGTCATTCGCTTTCCTTCTGTGCTGTTTCCGCCGTTTTTGTCCGGAGCACAGACCGATCGTATTTCTTCATGTGGAATTCCATTTCTCCGATCACACCTGTTTTCACAAATGCTTCCGCCTGTCTGACCGCATTCATGATGGCTCTGGCGTCGGAGCTGCCGTGGGCTTTGATCACCGGTTTCTGCAGTCCCAGCAAAGGTGCGCCGCCGTATTCCGATGCGTCAAAGGACTTTTTCAGCCCCTTCAGGGAATCTTTCATCACCAGATAGGACAGCTTGGTAACAGCGTTCTGGGTGTACATCCCCTTCAGCTGGCCGAACAGGAACTTCGCCATGCCTTCCAGCATCTTCAGAGTGATATTTCCGGTAAAGCCGTCAGTCACCAGCACATCACACTTCCCGGCAGGAATTTCCTTTCCTTCCACATTCCCGGCAAAGCGTACGGCTTCGTTGGCCTTCAGCTTCTGGTAGGCATCCACCTGTACAGGCGTCCCCTTGCATTCTTCCGCACCGTTGTTGAGAAGTCCCACTTCCGGATTCTTCACCTTCAGTACATATTCCATATACAGGGAACCCAGAATCGCCCACTGTTCCAGATAGTCCGCCGTCACCGTCACATTGGCACCGCAGTCCATCAGCAGGCAGGGCCGTTCAAAGGGCAGTACCGTAGCAATGGCAGAACGCTGCAGTCCCTTGACAGGACGGATGATCAGAGAGGAACCCGCATGGAGCGCACCTGTATTCCCGGCGGAAATGAATGCATCCCCGTCTTCCTTCAGCATCCGCAGTCCCACCCCCATGGAGCAGTTCTTCTTGGCTCTGAGGATGGACAGCGGGTCATCTTCCATGGATATGGTTTCTTCCGTATGTACAATCTCAAACAGACTTGTGCTGGCCTGGCATGCTTTCAGACACTGTTCAATCCTGGTCTGATCTCCCACCAGCACGATCCTGGAGTCGGTATGCCCGGCAGCTTCCACGGCACCTCTGACAATCTCACCGGGTGCATTATCGCCACCCATTGCGTCTATGATGATTTTCATCTCAGTATTCTCCGTTTATGATTCTGTACAGGTTTCGGTATATGTCTGCAGTTTTGCGGCGGTTTCGCTTATGGTTTCCAGCGCTCTCTGGGCCAGGGCTTCATTTCTGGCTCTCTTGCCGCCCTTGACTTTCTTTGCCAGCGGCGGAACAATTCCGAAATTGGCGTTCATAGGCTGGAAAAGGGTCTGTTCCCCATGAGAAATGTACCACGCCATAGAACCGATCATGGTTTCCTCCGGGAAAATGAAAGGTTCCTTTCCCAGAGCACGGCATGCTGCATTGACCCCGGCCACAAAACCGGATGCCGCCGATTCGATATACCCTTCCACACCGGTCATCTGTCCGGCGAAATAGGTGTTGTGGTTGGTGCGCAGGGAGTAGTCCTGATCCAACAGGTCGGGGGAACAAAGGAAGGTATTCCGGTGCATCACGCCGTACCGCAGGAATTCCGCATGCTCCAGCCCGGGGATCATCCCGAAGACTCTGCGCTGTTCCGGCCAGGTCAGATGGGTCTGGAATCCCACAATGTTGAACATGGATCCCCGTTCGTTTTCCCGGCGCAGCTGCACAATGGCGTAGAATTCCTCCCCTGTTTCCGGATGCCGGATGCCCACAGGCTTCATGGGGCCGTACCGCAGGGTATCTTCACCCCGTCTGGCCATCACTTCCACCGGCATGCATCCTTCAAATACCGTCAGCTTCTCCCCTTCTTCAAAATCGTGGAGCTTTGCTTCCTCCGCACCCAGCAGCGCGTTATAGAATGCTTTGTATTCTTCCTCCGTCATGGGGCAGTTGATATAGTCCGGATTCCCCTTGTCATACCGGGTGGCCCAGAAGGCTTTGGTCATGTCAATGGAATCAAAATCCACGATGGGTGCCGCCGCATCAAAGAAAGACAGGCTTCTGCCGCCGATTTTTTCCTGAATGGTCTTGGCCAGTCCATCGGAGGTCAGAGGCCCGGTGGCAATCACCGTAATCTCGTCCTCCGGAATGGCGGTCATCTCTTCTTCCACGACTGTAATATTTGGACAGGAGCGGATCTTATCGGTGATATATCCGGAAAACTGCTCTCTGTCCACCGCCACAGCGCCCCCTGCCGACACAGCAGAAACACCGCAGGCCTCCATGATGATGGATCCAAGGCGGCGCATTTCTTCCTTCAGCAGACCGGCAGCGTTGGTGATTTCCGCAGACCGCAGGGAATTGGAACAGACCAGTTCCGCGAAGGTGTCCGCATGGTGCGCCGGGGATTTCTTCTTCGGTTTCATTTCGTACAGCTTCACCTGCACGCCCAGTTTCGCCGCCTGCCATGCCGCTTCACATCCGGCCAGCCCTGCGCCGTAAATATTGATTTCAGCCATATACCGCTCCGTTACTTGATGGTGTCTTATTCTTCCGTTTCCGGCCCGTTCTGTACTTCTGTCTGTGCTTCTTCCGGAACCTCTGCCTTATAGTCGCACTGGGCATTCCGGCACACCAGAATATGGTTCTTCCCCTTCTTTTTCAGCAGCATATCGCCGCATTTGGGGCACTTTTCATTGGTAGGCAGATCCCAGGAGGAGAAGGTGCAGTTGGGATACCGTTCGCAGCTGTAGAACATGGTGCGGTTCTTGCCGTATTTGGTCACCAGTTCTGCGCCGCATTCGGGACACTTGACCCCCAGGGTTTTGACTTTCTGTTTGGTGAACTTGCATTCCGGATACCTGGAGCAGGCATAAAAGCTGCCGTAGCGTCCGTTCCGCAGGATCATGTCGGAACCGCACAGTTCGCACTTCATAGGAGCGATCTCCGGCTTCTTTTCCACCAGCGCTTCCCCGCTCTTGGTCAGGGGCTTGGTGTTCTTGCAAGCAGGGTAATTGGGACAGGCCGCAAACTTGCCGAACCGTCCGTTTTTCACCACCATCTGACTGCCGCAGTGTTCACAGACAATGTCGGTGACTTCATCCGGCACGTCAATGTCTTCCCTGGACACATTTTCCATGGCGGCGTCCAGTTCTTTCTTAAATCCGTCATAGAAATCCGTCAGAACCCCCAGCATGGTGGTCTCGCCGTTTTCGATATCGTCCAGGCTGTCTTCCATGTGTGCCGTAAACTTGTAGTCCACGATGTCCGGGAACTGTTCGCACATGATCCTTGTGATCACTTCGCCCAGCTGCGTTGGTACCAGAGACTTCCCTTCCCGCTTTACATATCCCCGGGAAATGATCAGGGTGATGGTAGGCGTGTAGGTGGAAGGACGGCCGATCCCTTCGTCTTCCAGGAACTTGATCAGGGATGCTTCCGTGTACCGTGCCGGCGGTTCGGTGAAATGCTGACCGGGTGTGATCTTCCGGGCAGACAGTGCGTCTCCTTCGGCAAACTGAGGCAGGCGGGCATTGGTGCCGTCTTCGTCGTTCTTCTTGTCGTCGGTGGATTCTTCATACACAGCCATAAATCCGGGGAATTTCACGGTATAACCGTTGGTACGGTAAATGTATTTGTCGCAGAGCAGATCCGTCTGTACGGTAGCCAGTTCCGCAGATTCCATCTGGCTGGCGATAAACCGGTCCCAGATCAGCTTGTACAGTCTGTACTGGTCGGAAGTGAGCAGCTTCTTGATGCTGGCCGGTTCCAGTCTGGGGTCAGCGGGGCGGATGGCTTCGTGGGCATCCTGTGCGCCTGCTTTGGCTTTATAGATTCTCGGCTTGGCGGAATAGTATTCCTGGCCGTATTTTTCTTCGATAAAGGTCTTTGCCACCTCTCTGGCTTCATCGGAAATCCGCAGGGAGTCGGTACGCATGTAGGTGATCAGCCCGTGTGTGCCTCCGAATTCACTGCCCAGATTCAGCCCTTCATACAGTTCCTGCGCCACTTTCATGGTACGCTGGGACTGGAAGTTGAGCTTCCGGGAGGCTTCCTGCTGCAGAGTAGAGGTGGTAAAGGGCGGTGCGGGATTCTTGATCTTTTTCCCGTTCCGGATTTCCTGCACCACAAAAGGCTTACCGCTGCAGTCCGACACAACCTTTGCCGCCTCTGCTTCATTTACAAGTTCTGCCTTGGTTTTGGTGTCTGCCATGCCCCAGAAATGGGTCTGGAAGCTCTTGCCGTCCGCCGTTTCCAGATCGGCATCAATGGTCCAGTATTCCTTCGGTACAAAGGCACGGATCTCGTTTTCCCGTTCCACAATGATTCTGGTGGCCACAGACTGCACACGTCCGGCGGAAAGACCGCTCTTGACCGTTTTCCACAGGAAGGGAGAAAGCTTGTACCCCACAATCCGGTCCAGAATCCGGCGGGCTTGTTGGGCATTCACCATGTCCATGTCGATGGCACGGGGGGCTTTGATCGCATTTTTAACAGCCGTTTTGGTCACTTCATTGAATGTAATCCGATGTGCTTTTTCCGGCGGAATGGCCAGAGCCGTCATCAGATGCCAGGAAATGGCTTCGCCTTCGCGGTCAGGGTCCGTCGCCAGGAAAATACGGTCGGCTTTTTTGACTTCTTTTTTCAGTTCCCGGATCAGCTCACCCTTTCCCCGGATATTTATATAATGCGCTTCAAAGTTGTTTTCCAGATCAATTCCCAGCGTGGATTTCGGCAGGTCCCGCAAATGCCCCTTACAGGCAACCACCTTATAGGTAGATCCCAGATAGCTGTTGGCTGTGCTCGCCTTTGTGGGAGATTCCATTATCACCAGATTTAACATAGTTCTGCGCTTTCCTCTTCTTTCTGTCTATTCACTGTAGTTCTCTCTCGCATCCGCATCGTGTGAAATGCAGTATATTCTTCTTCCCTTTTCACACATGGTCTTCCAGTTCTGTGTCATCCACCAGTGCCACCGGCATATCGTCCGGATCGGTTCGCAGGAAGTACCCGCCGCTGCCTGCTTCGATGGCACCTGCCATTTCCAGTGCCGTCATCGCTGCCATAACCTGACCGATGGAGAAGCCGCCGGAGGCCACCAGTTCATCCGGTGTCACAGGCACATTCGGCTTCATACTATTATATACCCGCATTTCCGTTTCATCAAGCATTTCTGTATCCATTTTTTGTGCGGGCTGTATCTTTTCTGTATCTTTTTGGGAACTTTTTTCCGTTCCCTGCTTTTTAGGCTTTTCGGCCTTCTTTTTCAGTCCATTCTTTCCGGATTCTGCAGGCTTTTCTTCCGGTTCTCCGATGATCTGCACATCCGCCAGACTCCGGCTCAGCTTTTCCAGAATGGATTCCTTTTTCATCGGCGGCGTTTTCTTTTCTTTCTGTTCTGCAGCCCCGGATTCAGGCACGACAGGTGCGCTGGTATCCTCCACTGCTTTGGCGGTTTCCGCATAAACCCAGTTTTCCACAGGCACGGGAACCGGCATATCCGATGGCATGGGCATGGAAGGCGTGGAATTTCTGCCGCCGTAGGTCCCTTCCCCCACAAAGTTATTGTTTTTCCGGGCACGTACACCAGTCTTCTGCATCGTTTCCCGGGAAAGCCTGTCCACATCCAGATTCCGGCAGGCATTGTGCGTCACATGCACCCGCACCGTATCCGGAAACATATATTCAAATTCACACAGAATGTCTTCCGCAGTCACCGCCGGCAGCGCCCCGTTGCGGATCAGATCATTGGGACCTTCCACACCCGGCAGACCCACCTGTCCCGGCACTGCAAAGAGCTTTCTGCCCTGATAAATCAGATGTCTTGCGGTAATCAGGGAACCGCTTCCCGTTTTGCCTTCCACCACCACACCTGCATCGGACAGACCGCTGATGATCCGGTTCCGTACCGGAAAATGCTCGCCTTTGGGTTCTGTACCGGGCGCGTATTCGGACAGAATGCATCCGCCCTTCTCCAGAATCCGGTTGTACACATGGGTATGCTCCTTCGGATACACCACATCCGCACCGCTGCCCAGCACCGCAATGGTGATTCCGCCGGCATCCAGCGCCCCCATCATGGCCATGCTGTCAATTCCAAGGGCCATACCGCTGACGATCAGAGAACCGCCCACCGCCAGTCCGTATCCCAGACTGTACGCCATATTCCGCCCGTAATCGGACATGGTTCTGGTTCCCACCACGGCAGTTGTCAGGCGTTCGTCAATTCTTGGAAATGTTCCTTTATAATACAGCAGCAGAGGCGCATTCTGCAGGGAACGGAGGGAATTGGGATATTCGGCATCCTCAAAATGGAGCAGACGGATTCCCAGCCGGGTACATTTTTCCAGAATCTGTTCCGCTCTGTCCAGAGACTTGTTCTCCAGCATATCCAGAGTATTCTTCTTTTCCCCGTTGTTCAGAAATTTCCAGTTCTGCACATCTGCGGGTTTCTGCCGGTATATTTTCTGCACCGTACCGAACTTCCGCAGCAGTGTCATGCCCAGCCGGTTTCCCGCGCCGCAGGCTTCTGCCATCCAGATCCAGTACAGCAGTTCTTCGTTCCGTTCCATATGCGCTCCTTTCTGCCGGTATGTCGTCTTCTTTATACCCCGAAGGTACGGTAATACTCCCACAGCAGCACAGACGCCGCCACAGAAGCATTCAGACTTTCCGTCACCGCCTGCATGGGAATCCGGATCACACCGTCGCACAGATCAATATTGTCCTGTGAAACCCCATGTCCTTCGTTGCCGATGATCACGCAGTCGTTTTTCTGCAGTTCTGCCTGTCCGGCACAGAGGCTGTTTTCCCCCAGTGCCGCCGCCAGAACACGATGCCCATCCTTCTGCAGTTGCCGTATCGTTTCCCCCAGATCTTTTGTAATCTGTACAGGACAGCGGAACAGTGCTCCCATGGAAGCCCGCACCGTTTTTGGCCCGGTAGGATCCGCACAGCCGCACAGAATCAGCCCGTCCGCACCGAATGCAACCGCGGAACGGAGGATTGTCCCCAGATTGCCGGGATCCTGTATGGTGTCCAGCAGAAAATACCGGGCTTCCGGATCCCTGAAAGGTTCTTCCGTCTTCCTTCGATGGAGCACGGCAATGATCCCCTGCGGTGCCTTTTCGGTAGCTGCTTTTTCAAACACTTCCGCAGTGGCCAGCTTGATGGGAATCCGCTTTGCATCCGCCGCATCCAGACAGGCCAGAATCCGCTCACTGTGCAGTCCATCCTCACTGACAAACAGCATTTCCATTTCCATGCCGGCTGTCAGTGCTTCTTCTGCCAGCTTCACGCCTTCCGCCAGATACAGACCGTATTCTTCCCGGTACTTTGCGTCCTTCAGCTTGGACAGCATGGTCACTGTGGCACCTGTCCGGGATCGCAGTTCTTCTGCCCGGTACCGTGCAATGCATTCTTCTCTTGTCATCCGATTCTCTCCCATCCAGCCGATCCGTCAGTTCCGGCCTTTTTTCGCCGGATACAACAAATGGGTGTCACAATCCGCTGCAACACCCATGGTTATGTTCGATTACAGGGCAGCCTTTGCCTTTGCTACGATTTCAGCAAATGCTTCCTTATCGGAAACGGCGATTTCAGCAAGCATCTTTCTGTTCAGAGTGATACCAGCCTTCTTCAGACCGTTCATCAGCTGAGAATAGTTGATGCCGTTCACCTTAGCCTGTGCGGAGATACGAGTGATCCACAGAGCGCGGAATTCTCTCTTCTTCTGCTTACGGCCGATATAGGCATAGTTACCGCTCTTCATCACGGCCTGCTTAGCCATCTTAAAGTGCTTGCTCTTGGAACCCCAGTAGCCCTTGGCAGCCTTCAGAACTTTATTTCTTCTCTTGCGCGTCATCATTGCGCCCTTAACTCTTGCCATCTCTATTTATTCCTTTCTGTCTCTTTATCGATTTGCCCGTACAAACGTAGCGGATTAGTCCTGGCCGATCAGTCTCTTAACATTGGCAGTCATAGCCTTGGACAGGATCTGGCTGCTGCGGAGGTGTCTCTTTCTCTTGGCATCCTTCTGGCCCAGGTTGTGACGATGGTCGGAATGGTAAACCTTTACCTTACCGGTACCGGTAACAGCAAATCTCTTGGCAGAAGCCTTGTGCGTCTTAATCTTTCCCATTTTTGTTATTTCCTTTCGATTTGGTATGCGTTTCTTGCAAAACATGCAGCCCGGTATGGCCGGAGCCTATGTCGTTCGGGGGTAGAACTGCACTCCCTGCGGACACGGCAAGCACTACCGTTTTATTTGGCTTCTTTCCCGGGAGTTACGGGAGCCATAAACATGGTCAGCTGTTTGCCTTCCAGAACGGGTTTCTTATCCACAGTACCCACTTCGGAACAGGCCTCTGCAAATTTTTCCAGCATTTCGCGGCCCAGTTCCTGGTGTGCAATTTCACGGCCCTTGAACTTCAGCTTCACGCGGACTTTGTTGCCTTCGGTGAGGAACTTGATGGCGTGGCCGGCCTTGGTTTCAAAGTCATGGGTATCAATACGGCAGGAAAGCTGCACTTCCTTGATTTCCACAACCTGCTGTTTTTTCTTTGCTTCCTTTTCCTTTTTGTCCTGCTCATACCGGTACTTGCCGTAGTCCATAGCCCGGCATACCGGCGGCGTGGCAGTGGGTGCGATCAGAACCAGATCCAGTCCACGGTCGTAAGCATAAGTCTTGGCGTCGTTCAGGCTCATAATGCCCAGCTGGCCGTTGTTTTCATCCAGCATACGGACTTCTTTGGCCCGGATGTCGTCGTTGATGTACAGTTCTTTTGCGCTAATAGTTACGCACCTCCATATTTTCAAAACAAAAAACGTGCCGGAAACAGTTCCCCGCACGACAGAAAAGCCCTTACAGACTTACTCTATTAACCGGACGCAACTCTGTTGGATGGCCGGTGAGAACGGGAAATGTTCTGCTTCTTTTTCATTCCTGTAGATTATACACCATATCCATTCTTTTGTCAATAGTTTTCCGAAAAGTTTTTTATCTTTTTTTGCATGGAATTTCCTGAATATTTCCGTTCCCATCATCCATACTACTGACAGAACCTCCGGACGCTGAGCTCACCGGAAGTTCATTGAAATAGATGAGGGGCATACGGCGCGTGTATGTCCCTACATATCGGCTTACAGCACCCGGCGGATTTTTTCCAGCGCCGCTTTCTCAATGCGGGATACATACGACCGTGAAATCCCCAGCTTCTTTGCCACCTCTCTCTGGGGCATCGGCGTGTTTCCCGTCAGCCCGTACCGCAGTACCACGATCTCCCTCTCCCTTTTCTCCAGACCGGATGTAATGAACGCCGCCGCTTTATTCAGTTTGATTCTGGCGTCAATATCGTCCGCTATGGTGTCGTCCGAGCCCATCACATCCATGTATGTCAGCGGATTGCCGTCACGGTCTGTGTCAATGGTGTCATGGATGGAAACCTCCTGCCCGTATTTTTTCTGGGACCGGAAATACATGAGAATCTCATTCTGGATGCACCGGGCACTGTAGGTGGCAAACCGGGCACCGTTGTCCGGGTCAAAGGAATCGATGGATTTGATAAGTCCTATGGAACCGATGGATACCAGATCATCCTTATCCGGACTGGCGGCATAATATTTCCGGACAATGTGAGCCACCAGCCGGAGATTGTGTTCGATGAGCTTTTCTCTGGCGGCCATGTCCCCATCTTCCCTCCACTGCCGGAACAGCCGGTCTTCCACATCCTTTTCCAGCGGCGGCGGGAACTGGGAACGCGGGGCGGCGGACAGTGCGGTGAAGGAAAAACCGGCAAGGACAGACAACAGATATGCAAGCATACATATCCCCCCTTTCTGCAGATACTCTACTGTATGTGCTTTTCCGACGGGATATGTTCGGGATTCCGGTTTTCTTCCTTTATTGTGTATATATACAAAGCGCATCCGCAGACCATTTTCCGGTGTACGGATGCGCTGATCGTATATATTGCAGACTTATTCCTCAAAGAAAATTGCGAAAAATTCCTCTGCCATGGAAACCGCCTTGCTTTCCACGGAAGTCAGATGGGAAACCACTGCACCCGGATCCTTGATGTTGTTCATCATGCTGACAGGCGTGATGGCGCCGTCGGCAAAGTCGAAATATCTGGTAAAGTCGATGCAGGCGGATTCCATCATCAGCTTGGCCACTTCCACGGATTCCTCATCCCGCAGCAGCTTGTTTTCCACATAGACATCCAGATACGCCGGTTCCATCATTTCCTTGGAGGTGACAGCCAGTCCTTCCGCAACAGCACCGACAATCTCCAGATCCTGCGCCGTCACGACCACGCCGAAATTGTCCAGTGCCATATAGTTGGTATAGGACTGCTGGTTTTCGTCATACTTCGGGAAGGGTGCAATACCGAAATCGAATTCTTCAATATTGCGCAGCTGCATGGAGCCGGTACCGGTGCTGCTGAACAGAATATCCCCCATCATAAACATATGCAGATCGCCAATGTTCATCACATTGAAATCGGAAGGGGCAAAGCAGTCGGGATTGGCCAGCTTCAGTTCTGTGACCTTCTGTACCGCATCCACAAACCGTTCGTTCCGCAGGTCGGGCACATAGGTGCCGTTGTCCAGTCTCTGCAGAATATGAATATCAAAGCCCCATACCATATAGTTGGTCAGGCTGTTGAGGTTGGCAAAGCCCCACTGGTCTGTATTCTCCTGCTTTCCGTCCCCGTCCAGGTCCACGGCGGCGTCCTTGATGTAGCCAAGGAATACATCGTATGTCCAGTCCCCGTTCAGGATGGTTTCATAGGGCATTTCCATCCCCATATCGGTCATCATGTTCTTGTTGAACACCATGTACAGCGGCATAGTGCCGGAGTTGTTGTAATTGGAAAAACCGGTATACAGTTTTCCATTGATGGTGAGCTGTTCGTTCAGATGACCGTAGAAATAGTCCGCATCCAGATTGGCATGGGGCAGTTCCAGCAGATTGAGCAGTGCATGATCCTGCACCAGCGGCATGATCTTGTTCCATGCACTGGCAAACTGTACCAGATCGAAACTGCTTTCTCCGGCCATCACCACCTGCTGTACATCCTTGATAATATCATTTCCGGGCCCCAGATGGAATGCCAGCTTGATATTGTACCGTTCTTCCACAGCATAATTCCGACGCAGGGATGTATCGTTCAGCAGTTCTCCTGTTTCTCCTTCCGGCATGGCATACTTCTCATACGTCAACAGCGCTTCCGGCATGGCAATCGTAAAAGTATACCCGCCGAAATCCATATCGTCCGGCAGAAGATCCGTCAGGGTGGTTTCTTCCTGTACTGTGGTTTCCTGTACAGACACGTTTGTGTCGGCAGACGTTTCAGCCGTGGAAGCCCCGCAGGATGACAGCAGCAGCAGAGACACCAGCAGACAGAGACAATTCCTGATTTTCATACACTTTAATCCTTTCTATACTATATTCTCAGCCAAGCACTTTCGGGCTGCCGCTCAGTATACTTCCACTTCCGCATAGGAAATCACCGTTTCCGGCTTTCCTTTCACGGCAATGCGCAGCACAGCATCCTCCGGCGTTCTCACCCGGGAACGGTACAATACGGCTTTCCCGGCGAAATGATGGGGCAGATCCGCATCTGCTTCCCCATGGATGCAGGCAGTCCAGCGGGAATACACCTGTCCGTTGACGGTGATTTCCAGATCCTCCGGACACCCGGCAGAAAAGCCCAGCAGAATCGCCGTAGTTCTGTCTGCGGGGATCTGTCCCACCCGGATTTCCAGTTCCCCGCCGTCCGTCAGAGGCATCGGATTCCAGGGAGTGTATCCCACGGGAGCAATGTCCTGATAGGTGACCACATGACGATAGGGGCTTTCCAGAATGGTATCCACTTTCCCGCAGGTTTTATTGATGGCCGTATAGGTGCGGGTCAAACTGTTGTCCGCCTTGGGATTGATGAAGAAATTGAACAGATACACCGAATCCGCTCCGTCCGAGAGATACCGCAGGGCATATCCGCCCACCACGGCAGGACTCAGCGGAATGGCGGCCGGCGCACAGTGTACCAGATCCGTGATCCCGGCGGAAATCTCCACCTCCGGGAAAGCGGCTTTCCAGGCGGCAATGGGCATATCGCTGTCACAGGACGCCCACCGGGGGCATACTACGATCAGATCCACAAGCCCTTCTCTGACCCAGGTTTCCGCATCCATGCCATAGACCAGATTCTGTGCAATGTCCCGCATGAGCCGTACGCCGATCCGGATGGGATGTCCGTGCTTTTCTTCCGCTTTCCGTACGATTTCTTTGATCTCCCGCATGAATCCGTTGAGGATCTTAGCACAGTCCGGGTTGTTCACATAGTCAAAACAGATCATTTCCCGGGAATAGTCCAGTTCCAGGCCGTCCACATCGTATCTGTCCAGCTGTTCCGCAATGTATCCTGCCATTTTCGCCCGTACTTCCGGCACACTGTAGTCAAAGGCACGGCGGTAGTACCCGTAGGCATCCCCCACCATCCAGCCTTTTTCCTTTGCTTCATAGAAGAAATCACTCCGCAGGAACACCGCTTCTTCATCCGGGCAGTGGGTGTCGTCCATCCGGATGGAAATCCACGGATGCAGTCCCACATCCCGGCACCGGCGGAACCACACGGCATACGGATCCAGTCCGAAGCGTTTGTTGAAGGCATAGAGCCCGCAGTACAGACCGTAATAATCCACCGGGATCCCGTTTTCGGTTTTCTGTTCAAATTTATCCGCATAGGAACTCCAGTACACCGTGTCTGTAGCAGAATACTGGCAGAAAATATCAAACAGCACATCCGTGATCTGGGTACCGGCATACACATCCACAAAGGGCCAGAGTGTCTTTTCGGTGATATTATTTTCCATGGATGCACTGTTCAGAAAGGGGGTAACAACGGAATTGATGTCGATGTTGGTATAGAAATGGTTCGGTTTTTCCATACGGAAGCTCCTTTCTCATGTATCTGCTTCTGTTATTCGCACAATTTTTCCATAGATTTCCTATGGTTCTATAGGCATTATACCACATTCTTTCTCGTTTGTAAATACATTTATTTACCCGCCCGCCTGTACAATTAAAAAATTCCGAAAAACAGAGATTTTTCATACCCCCACTGTGTATTTTTCTGCAAAGACGGACATACTATCACCGAACACAGTCAGAAAGGAAGGTAAACGTATGCTTGACAGAATTGCAACGATCCTGGTCATCATCGGCGCACTGAACTGGGGAGGCGTGGGTCTGTTCCGGTTCGACCTGGTGTCCTGGATCTTCGGCGGACAGGATTCTCTCTGGGCCAGAATCATCTACACCGTAGTGGCGCTGGCAGGAGTATGGTGCATCACCCTGCTGTTCCGTCCCCGGGTGGAAGAAGCCTACCATGAGTAAAGTTTCCCCCTGACAAAGAGCCTGTCAGAACCCCCGTCACATCAAAAAACGGCAGCCCCCGTGGAAATTCCATGGAGACTGTCGTTTTGTTCATACAGTATTATTCCGCAAAAGCATCCAGCACAAACTGCGGTACGGCATCCTTCCGGAAGAGACAGCATACATTCCGTCCGTCCACATGCAGATTTTCCGCAAACAGTTTGTCCAGCCCTTCCATCATTTCATCGGTACGGTAGTAGGAGGACACGATCAGGTATCCCTTTTCCCGTTCCCCTTTTGTGCTGCCGTGGGCCTGGATCATAGCGTTTTCCAGCACCTCAGCCCGCCGGCTTTCATCAATATACAGTGCCCGTCCCGTATCGGCTTCGATGACATAGGTGAACCGGTGGAAAGAGGACACCCAGTCCATGATGTCTTCCGCATCCTCATACAGGGTGTAATTGGTATACCGGAGCATATCATAGTATTCCTTGAAGCTCTTGGGGAACATGGAGCTGAGATCCAGAGAAACGGAGCGGATAAAGCCCGGCACGGTTTCACAGAAGTTTGCCCATTCGTTCAGAAATTCCGTCATGACCGCATAAATGGGATACATCCTGTAGGTATCCTCATATCCGAAGTGGATTGTACCGATGACAGGCGTCTTTGCCATATCCGGTGTGTACTGAGAAACCTTTGCCAGCAGTACATCCAGCATAGCGCAGTACTGTCCCCGCATGGAATCCGTCCATTCCTCCACATACCGGGGCAGCAGATCCACTCCCGCGCCCATCAGCGTGATATTGAGGGTATACAGATCATTGGCAGACAGGGTACCGATTTCCGTATACCGGTTCTTATATTCCTTCATGCCATGGAGTATATCGAAAACTGCCGCATTTTCGGAAACTTCCCCCACCCGTACAAACCGGTGGATCGGCAGACCGAATTTCGGGTATACGCTGACTTCCAGTCGTTCCCAGTCAAAGCTGTAGTCCCCGCCGTACTGCTCACTGACAGCGGTCACATATTCCTTACCGTCTTCCATGGCGGCAGCATAATCTTTCATATAGATTTCGGGATCGTAATACCCCACATCAAACTGCCTGCCGCTCATCCAGATATAGACCGGATCACTGCCGTCACCAAGAGATACCGCTCTGTCCGCATAGGCCCACTGCAGTGCATCCAGATCCGCCTTGTTCCGGTTCAGAACCTTGCCGGTGTCGATCCAGAATGCCGTTTCGCCGGCGTACTGTTCATCTGCCGGCACAGTGCCGTCGTTTCGGTACGCCCCACGGGACATCCCTTCGATATACGGCATCACAGCATGGATCTCGTCCGGTTCGTCCAGTTCCAGCGTCATATCGTTGTAGTACACGGTCACAGATTTCACCTGATCCGTGTCATACATAAAATAGTTGAACCCGAACACATCAAAGGGAATCACCGCCAGGAACACCGCCACCACAGCCGCAGTAATCCCCAGCCCCGGAAGACCCTTGAACATGCTCCTGGTATTTCTGGAAATCAGCACATTCATCAGCAAGAAGGACAGCACCAGTCCGCAGAACCCGCCGAAGAGCATCCAGGAAATACCGGTTCCGAACAGTGCCCGGAAGAACACCGCCCCGCCTGCACCGGCTACAAAAATCACAGGATATTTCACGGCAGTCTGCAGTTTCTTCCACAGGACGGAGGTCTCGGACAGCTCACTCCGGCGTTTCCGGTGGAACCACAGCCCCAGCCCGCAGTACACGGCGGCGGTGAGATACAGCGTGCCGATGTTCAGAAGATCCAGCAGGCGGGAATAGCTGCCCCCGGTGAAGGAATCCAGTTCCCCGAAAGCGGCGGCCATGGAGCAGTAAATATTCACCGCCGGACACAGGAAACGGATGAAGTTGAAATCCGTGTACTTATCCACCAGAATGTAGTTCATCCCGATGTCCACGCCCCAGTATACCAGCAGATATACCACCACCGGCAGGAAGGCAATAATCCCGGCCATAATGAACCGGAAGATGGCAGTCCCGGTCAGCGCACCCGCCAGCTGGAACAGGGTGAACACCACCAGATAGCCGCCGATGCCCGCCAGAATCTGCATGAGCCCTTCCCCCAGCAGCTCCGCAGTCACCCCCAGCCGAACCACAATCATCACCAGAGCGATCAGAACAGAACACAGTGCCGAGACCAGATAATAGATCCCCTGTACCGCACCGCCTGTCAGATACAGCGTATCCCTTGTCAGCGGCAGGCTGTGATAGCAGTGTACGGCTTTCCGGGAGTTCACATATCCCGTGGAGGTCATACCGGAGAAGACCCCCAGCACACAGGAGACGACGCTGAACACCAGAGTGATGGTCTTGAACAGTTCCCCGCCCCGTTCTTCCCGGGTGTAGTAGTTTGCAAAGCCCTGCCGGATGTCTTCCAGATTGTTTTCGATGCCGATGATACTGGTGACCACACAGGCCAGCAGCATCACGATGGCGTAAAAGACAAACTGCTGCCAGTTGGCTTTCAGACCGAACCGGAGCCATGTCACATGATTTTTCGGTTTATCCAAGGATCTGACCGGTGAATTCATACCCTCTCTCCTCCATTTCCATCATAAAGATTTCTTCCAGCGTCATGGGAATATATTCGCAGAACAGCGGCGATGTTTCCGCCAGCCACGGAGAAAGCCCTTCTTCCGTCCCGCGGACGATCATGGTGAACAGACTGCCCCGCCGCTCCATGGTCATGGGATGCAGTTCTTTCAGCCTTGCTTCCATCCCGTCGCATACTTCCTTTTTATAGGACACCTGTATCTTCACCATATTGGTGCGCACATCGTCCAGTTCCCGTTCAAACAGCAGCTCTCCCTGATGCAGAAGCCCGATATGATCCGCCATGTCTTCCATTTCCCGCAGGTTGTGGGATGCCGCAATACAGCACATCTCCCGTTCCGCCACATCTTCGATCATCAGGCTCTTTACCAGCTTCCGCATCACGGGATCCAGTCCGTCAAAGGTTTCGTCACAGAACATGTACTTCGGCCGGCAGGACAGTCCCAGCAGCACCGACACCTGTTTCTGCATCCCCTTGGAAAAGGTCACGATCCGGCGGCGGGGGTTCAGTCCGAACTGTTTTGTCAGGGTTTCGTACCGTTCCGTATCAAAGTCCGGATAGATGCTTCTGTAAAAGTCCCGCATATCGTTCATGGTGCAGTGGGGCAGGAAATACGGGTCATCGGACAGATACACGATCTGCTGCTTTACGGCGGTATTTTCCCAGACCGGTTCACCGTCATAGAAAATGCTGCCCGCATCCGGCTGATATATGCCCGACAGGATCCGCATCAGGGTGGACTTGCCGGAACCGTTGGAACCGATAAGCCCGTAGATACTGCCGTTCCCCACCGTGACGGACACATCGTGCAGGCTGCGGACTTCGTCAAAATATTTGGTAATCGATTCTGCGCGGATCATACGCTTTCTCCTCCTTCGGTTTCTGCCCCGGATGTTCTCGGCCCGGGGATTTCCACGGTCTTTTCCCCTTTTCGCCATGCATTGCCGGCAAGGGTCAGAAATTCTTCCTCCGTAATCCCGGTGGACACGGCTTCTCTGGCGATCCCGGTCAGTGCTTCCTCCACTTTGGCCAGCTGCTGTTTCCGCAGATCCACCGTTTCCGCCAGAACCACACTGCCCCGGCCGGGTAAGGTCAGGATCACGCCCTGCCGTTCCAGTTCATTATAAGCTTTCTGAATGGTGTTGGGATTGATGCACAGTTCCTTTGCCAGCGCTCTGACGGACGGCAGCTTTTCCCCGGGCCTGATTTCCCCCGACAGGATCAGTTTCCGGATATTGTCGATGAGCTGTTCATACAGCTGCTTCCGGTCCCGCAGATCCACAGTAATGTACTGCATACCCCTATCGCTCCTTTCTCCCGTTCTATTGTATCAGTTGTATTAACTGTACTATTCGTATTAGTACAGTTAGATTATACCAACACACCACACAGTTGTCAATAGGAAATCATAAATTTTCCGGAATTTTTTTCACCACCCTTGATTTCCGGAAAATATCTGGTATACTGTTAGGGAAAATACTGTCAAATACCTCTTATCTCTGATTTCTTACTTCTTACTTTTCATGGGGGAACTTATGAATCCGCATTACACAAGATTTCTGGACGCACTGGCCGGGATTCCGGGAGATCCGGTGCTGTTTGAGCCGTTCATTCCGGTATATCTCACCGAGCAGCTGATCTGGCGCCGCGGGGAACATCTCTGGGACACCGTAGACTGTTATCTGGATACCCTGTTCTCTCTCCGGGAACGCACCTATGCCGATGTGGTGGTTGCCGATATGTGTCGGTTCGGGGATGCCCTTGCCGGGGAAATGACAGACAGGATGGCGGAAATGGCCACAGAGGAAATCCGGTTTATGGCTCTGTGTGATTCCCCGCTGCAGCTGCGCTGTGCCTGTGGGTCTGCCGGTGTCTGTGCCGTGGGGCTGTACGGCTGGGAAACCTGGCTGGATGCCAATGAAGCATTCGCACTGCCCGCTGTCGCCATGGACGGAGACTGCGGTGCTGCCATAGAACGTGGATTTGCCGGATGGTACTGTCCCGACAGCGCAGAAGAATACTGGAATACCTGTCACGAAAAAATCAGCATCCTCGGCGGTCTGGGCGTGGACTGGCTGAAAACGGGACAGCCGGTGGCCATTCACGAACGCTGTGAGGATCTGTTCCGGCTGACAAAAAACAGTGGCTATCTGGTGGGTTCCGGGGGAGAGGTCACAAAGGAAGACTATCTCTCCCTGATTTCCCTGCTGGGGATTTACCGGAAATACCGCTGACAGTTTCTGCAGGGCGGATAAAAATGAAATATCTGTGAATTTCTCCCGGTTTGCCTTGCAAGACAGCGCAGGATGGGGTATAATATATAGTTGAATAAAACATCTCAAGACAGGAGGGAAACACCATGTACACTCTGGAAGCCACCACTGCCCAGGCTGCCGGTACTGCCAATATGATCACCACCGTGGTTATGCTGGTTGCCATGATCGCCATTTTCTACTTCTTCATGTACAGACCCCAGAAGAAGCAGGAAAAGGAAACCAATGATATGAGAAACGGCCTGCAGGTAGGCGACGAAATCACCACCATCGGCGGGATCATCGGCAAGATCGTCTCCATGAAGGACGAAACCGTGCTGATCGAAACCAGCAACGAACGGAACAAGATCCGCATCCTGCGCACTGCCGTACGGAACGTGGATGTACACGCCGAAGACGCTGATTAATAGAATATCCGCTGCCGCCTCCGAATATAGTTGTCTGACACAACATACACGTTCGGAGGTTTTGTATATGGAAAAGACCCGCAGACGGGAGAGCACCCCGCTCACATGGATCACAGGCATCGGCAAGGCACAGCTTGTTTTTATGGCTGTCGGTGCACTGCTGCTTCTGCTGTTCACATGGATTGCCTTCGGCCTGGATGATCCGGACAGCGTGATTGTCCCCCTTTCCACCACAGCGCTCTGCCTCTCTTCCCTGGCCGGGGGAATTGCTGCCGTACGTTGCACAGGAGACGGGCTTCTCTCGGGGCTTGTGTCCGGTACCGTTTCTCTGGTACTGGCACGGACGCTGTCCCTTCTGCCCCTTCCCTCAGCCGCCCCGGAACCGACACAGGTTTTTCTGCATCTCTGTCTGATTCCGGCACTGTCCGTATGCGGTGCGGTACTGGGAAAAAAACGCAAAAAACAAATTAGACACAGACATCACTGATCCGGTATGACACCGGAAGTACAAACCTGGTAAAACATTATGGTATATACATTCAAGAAAAACGGAGTCCGCGCTGCTGTCCTGACACGGAATGCCTCTGTTTCCTATCTGGACAGCCTCACTTATGACATGATGGAGCAGGTCACCCCGCCCCTTTCCGAAGAACTGCCCATGGGTATGCGGTATTTTTTCGCCAAATACGATTCGGGAGATCTGAAAAAATCCTACGCCGCCATCCGCTCTCTGTACGAAACGGATGCCAAAACATCGGAAGATGACCTGTGCAGCGAAAAACTCACAGGCGCCGTGATCCATCCGGAGAAACTGGGAGAAGAAAAGTATGCCGCACTGCTGGCGGAATATCAGGCAAACCGGCGGGATAAAACCGCTTTCGACCTGTATCTCTGCGCCGCCGATCCGGACAGAATTCCCGGTTGGGTCGAAAAAGCCCATGCGGTTCTGGGAGACGGGCTGCAGATCACCCTGCGCTGCCCTGTGTCGGTCTGCCGCACCTATGAAGGTGTACTGCGGTACCAGGCGGAATGCGGCCGGATCGAGGATTTCACCGGAGCTGCCCTGCCGGAAAACACACAGCTCATCGCAGCCTTCTCCGCAGACACGGATCTGAATGCACAGGTGACCCGCCTGCTGGACGCCGGATATCGTCTTTGTGCCGTTCCGGAAGCCGGATTGGATGCCGATGCCGCCTGCAAGCTGTACGACGCCCTTTCCCGGG
>JAFQGY010000173.1 GCA_017415325.1 Clostridia bacterium | reverse complement strand
GGGGTGGGAGGTCTCGGAGGGCAGGGGAGGGGGGATGACGCGGCACCTGAGCGACAATTTCCCCCCTCCCTTGTCCTCTGAGTCCCGTCCGGAAGGACACCCCCTCAAAGGTCTTTGAGAAAACCACCCCGCTGTCAAGCGAAAGAGAATCAAAATCATAAGAACTATCGCATCAACCACCCCGCTGTACACAGAACAAAAATCCAAATCAAAAAAAGCAAAATAATGATCATCCCTCTCCCCCGCACAGGAATAGACTTGTATTGTTCACAATTATATGGTATAATAAATAAATCATCGTACTAAGGGAGGGATACCATGCAGGAATCCGGCGAAATGTATCTGGAATCCATTTATGTCCTGACAAAGAAACACGGTCATGTCCGTTCCATTGACATCTGCGAATACATGGGGTACTCCAAACCCAGCATCAGCCGTGCTATGGGACTGCTGAAGGCCAGCGAACATATTCTGGTGGACAAAGACGGATATATCACCCTGACAGAATCCGGCAGAGAAGTTGCGGAACGCATTTACGAACGGCATACCCTGCTGTCCCGGATGCTGATGAATCTGGGTGTCAGCGAGGAGACCGCTGCCGAGGACGCATGCAAAATGGAGCATATCCTCAGCGACGAGACCTTTGAAGCCATCAAGCGGCATATGGAGGATCTGAAATCCTGATAGAAAACGGAGCGGCAGAAGATGCAGGCTCTGTTTTTGTTTTTGGGAAAATCCTCCGTTTCCGCCTTGACGGATGTTTCAAAATATGGTATCATGTGTACAACAAATCTGCCTGTACAGGAGGGCAAATCATGACAAACGCACAGAAAATCCCCGCAGAACTGCTGTATACCCCCACAGACCCGGCCTATGACGAGGCACCCCGGAAATACCAGGGCTGCCCCACGCTGGCTGTGACAAAGGGCGGACGGATCTGGCTGGGCTGGTATGCCGGCGGGGTCAGAGAACCGGATATGGACAACTACAACCTGCTGGTCAAAAGCGATGACGGCGGGGAAACCTGGTCTGCCCCCTGTCTGGTGATCCCCAGCTCCAAGGAACATCATTTTCATGCACTGGATATCCAGCTCTGGACTTCCCCGGAAGGAAAACTGTATGTGTACTGGGTGCAGAACGACACCATACCGGACGACGGCAGGGAAATGAAAGCCGAAAAGGGACAGCCGCTGGTGCGCTATGACGGATGGATCTTCCCGGATTTTGCCCATAACGAATGGGTCAGCATATGTGAGGATCCCGATGCGGATGCGCCCGTTTTCTCCGCGCCCAGACGGGTGGATGTGGGCTTTCTGCGGTGCAAGCCTCTGGTGACCGCCACGGGACGCTGGATCAACTTCAATTACGACCAGACCCCCGGAAAAGGCCTTGACCGGTATGGGTACAGCATCTCCGATGACCGGGGCGAAACCTGGGCCCACCGTTACGGCGCCGAAAAGCTGGCCACCTACTTTGACGAATCCATGGCGTATCAGAAGAAAGACGGCACCATCCGCATGTTTGCCCGTTCCAGCATCGGCGAACTGGCGGAATCCATCTCCGACGACAACGGCGAGACCTGGAGCGAAGCCCGGCCCAGCGGCATCACCCACGCCGACACCCGCTTCTTTGTCAGCCGCACCCCTTCCGGCAGAATTCTGCTGATCTGCAACGACGACGCCAGGGTGCGCAGAAACATGACCCTGTGTCTGTCCGAGGACGATGGGGAAACCTGGGCCTACAGGAAATGCATCGACACCAGAGACGGGATCAGTTATCCGGACGCAGACTTCCGGGACGGGGCGATCTGCCTGACCTACGATAGAGAACGCACCGGGGCCAGAGAAATCCTGTTCCTGCGCTGCAGCGAAGAAGACATCATGAATCCGGATGTACAGCTGGAAGCAAAAATCGTCAGCAAGCCGGATGTGGAATAATACAGGTACAGAGGAGTGTCCTGCGGGATTCTCCTTTTTGTTTGGCAGAAAGAAAATATTGAAAAACAATAAAAACCTATTGACAAACGGCCGGTAGTGTGGTATCATACAGGCAAAGGAAAAATCTGTCTGACGAAGGAGCAAAGATATGCTGAAAATCGAAAACAAAACGTCCTGCACAATTTCCATGGTGCTGTCGGTGCTGTTCTTTCTGGGCCTGATTGCGGGTGCTTTTGCGCTGGTGCCGTATCTGGATGCCGTGGATGCGCTGGGAACCATAGAAGCCGGGGACAGACCGGTGATTCTGGGGATCGGGTATGCCGTGCTGGCCCTTGCTGCTCTCACCGACGGACTGCTGTTTGCCCTGCTGCTGCGGGTGCGGAAGGAAGCGGTGTTTACGGCGGAAAGCGTGGCCCTGCTGCGGGGGATCTCCTGGTGCTGTGTGGCGGCGGGTACGCTGTTTGTGTGGCTGGGGTTCTACTTCCTGATTTCCTATGCGGTGGCCTTTGTGGCGCTGCTGGTGGGGCTGTGCCTGCGTGTGGTGAAGAACGTCATTGCCGAGGCCACGGAAATCAAGTCGGAAAACGACCTGACGGTGTAAGGAGGTGTCCGCATGATCGTAATCAATCTGGATGTCATGATGGCCAAGCGGAAGATGTCCCTGAACGAGCTGTCTGACCGGGTGGGAATCACGCTGGCCAACCTGTCCATTCTGAAAAACAACAAGGCCAGAGCCATCCGGTTTTCCACGCTGAACGCCATCTGCAAAGCGCTGAACTGCACGGTGGGAGACATTATCGAATATGTGCCGTCGGAGGATGAAGACGGTATGACCATCGAAGAAGACTGACCCGAAAGGGATATGGGGGGAGAAAATGGATTCTGAAAAAATCAAGGCAGGCGTGCGCCCTGCAGAATGGTATGAAAAGGAAAATCAGGAAATAAATGTAAAGCTGGACAGAGTGTTCACAGGCACCGAACGGATCTGCGCCTGGGGAATGATTGCGCTGGGATACGGCCTGTTCCGCGCCTGTCCCGTGTATGAATACCCTCTGGGAGGGATGCTTCTTCTCTGGGCACTGTTCGGTCTGACTCTGTTCACGCTGACAAAAAACGGGCATCCTGTACGGGGAATGGCACTGGCGGTCTGCCTGTCTGCCCTGCCGGTATCGCTGTCCCTGTTTTTCTCAGACAATGCCATGATCCAGACCGCCGCATTCCTGTACGGTATGGCCGCCTATGCCTATACGGTGTATGCTGCCTGCGGGAATACGCTGGAAGAAGGGCTGTCGGATCTTTTGCCCATGGATCTGCTCCGTGCGGTGTTTGTCCTTCCCTTTTCGGCCTTCGGCAGTCTTCTGCAGGCGGTGGGCGGCGGCGGGATCTGGAAGAAAAGCGGGAAAATCCTGCTGCGGGTTTTCGGAGGACTGTCTCTGGCCATGCTTCCCACCCTGCTTGCGGTGTCCCTGCTTTCGTATGACAGCAAATTTCGTTCCAGCATGAACGATCTGGTTTCTCTGAATCTGGGGGATCTGTTCGGGCATCTGCTGGATCTGGGGCTGGGACTGCTTCTGGCGCTGTACCTGTTCGGACTGTACACATCCGCCACGGAAAAACGGTGCGCAGCTCTGCTGACTGCCGCCGGATGCCGGGACGTGGCCGGACGGATGCACAGTTTTTCCCCGGTGACCATCTGCTCTTCGGCCTGTCCGGTACTGTTTATCTACGGTGTGTTCTTTTTCTCCCAGTGGGAAAATTATGTATCCGCCTTCCGGGGGACTCTGCCGGAGAACATCCTGTATTCGGAATACGCCAGAGAAGGGTTCTTCGAGCTGTGTGCGGTGAGCTTTCTGAATCTGGTACTGCTGACGGCAACGGGGATGTTCACCAGACGCAGCGATACCGGAACAAACCGGGCCCATCCGGCGGTGCGGGTGCTGCATGTACTGCTGGCCGTGTGTACGCTGGTGCTGATTGCCACGGCGGTTTCCAAGATGTTTCTGTACATCGAAGCCTACGGCCTGACGCCCAAGCGGGTGTATGCCACATGGTTCATGGCGGTGCTGACGCTGGTGTTTGTGCTGGTGATCGTGAAGCAGTTTGTCCCCCGTCTGCGGCTGATTGCGCTGTCCATGGCAGTATGCGTGGGGATGTTCGCCTTGCTGGGGCTTTCCGATGTGGAAGGGCAGATTGCGGCGTACAATGTGGACAGATACCTTGCCGGGACGCTGGAGGAACCGGACTTTGCGGGTCTGGGGGACAGCGCAGTCCCGGAGAAAATCCGCGGCGGACTGTATCACCCGGTACACCCGGCACTGGCGCAGTCCCATACGGAAGACTGGGAAAACAGCAATCCCTTCACCCTGACCCTGCCGGAGCTCCGGGCAAAAACGGCTGTGGAGACATGGGAAGCAAACCGGTGAATCAAAAAGGGCATCTGCGTGTTCAGAATGTGCGGATGCCCTTTCGCTGTGTTGACAAACGATGTGTGTGATGTTATAATAAAGGCGAAAATGTACGGGGAGGAAGCGGAATGTTTGACAATCTGGGTGAAAATCTGGTGCGTGCGGCGAAAGCGGTACTGGTTTATGGGATCTGCCTTGCGTGGCTGACAGGGATCATTATTTGTTTTACGGAGAAATCTCTTGTGGGGATCCTGATTCTCATTTTCGGCAGCATCGGAGCGGTTGCCCTGGCGGCAGCACTGTCCTGGATGGGGCAGGTTCTCTGTAATCAGAAAGAGATGATCCGGCTGCAGAAGGAAACGGTAAAGGTTCTGGTAGGAGAGACAGAACCGCCGGAAACGGATTCCGATGAAAACTGAATAAAGAAAAAGGACATTCCCTTTTCCGCCGGGGCAAGATTTCGGCTGAAAGAGAGTGTCCTTTTGTGTCTGCGGGAAAGTTATACGTTCCACCCGGCATTCCGTCTGGCAAGGAGCATCCCGTCGGCGCGGGTCAGTTTCCCATCTCCGTTGAGATCCGCAGCAGCAGGATAGGAAACAGAATCGGCATAATTGCTCCATCCGGCAAAATACCGCTGCAGAACCGTCACATCGGCGTCTTCAGAAAGTCCGTCACCCGTCACATCTCCGGTGACAATGGCAATCCGTGTGTCTACAGCAGTACCGTCCACCAGAAGGGATACGGTATACCCTGTGCCGATGTATGCATCCGGATCCATCAGAACCGTCCCGTCGGGAGCAGTCACGGTGATGGTGCCGGAGGTGGTGTCGAACTGTTCTGTGAACGTATCGATTGTGGTTTCCGGAAAGATATTGTACAGGAAACTGTCGTCGCCGGTGTATCCGGAATCCGGTGTGGGGGTGAGAGAAGGTGCAGCGCTGTCCTCAGCAAGGGTTACGTTCCAGTACAGGTATCTGCCTTGTTCATTGATCCCGGCGGGAACCACATCCACCGGATTGGCAGTGCTGTCCATGGCCGGCATAAACAGGGCGTAGAAGATAAAATCATCTCCGGCAGCCATCTCCGTTCCTTCCGGGAGAACGGTGTCCCACAGGAAGGACATTTCATAGATGGTGGTGTTGTTTTCACGGACAATGGCAATTTCATCATACACAGGTATCGTGGTACCGGTAACAGCGGCGGTGTTTGCCTCCACAGTTTCCGTGTTGAACAGAATCTCTCCATTGTTATTCATGCCGATGATGGTTTTGGTGATGGAATCTGTGATGGAAGCGTCGGAAATGGTCTGGATTATGAAAGAGGTGCCTTTCCAGAGAGAACCTTCATTGCCGCGGGTGGCTGCGTTGTAATGGGAGCGGATTTCCATCACGCTGCAGAAATAGAATCCATTTTCATCCCAGCGCAGATAGGTGTCCATTGCGGTGGGCAGAAGTTCATCGTTTTCCAGCAGTGACGCATCATTGGCACACAGGCTCAAAAATTCGGCACGGTTTTCCTTGTTGATGGAAGAGATAGGCGTGCCCCATTCCTCTTCGGAAAAGGTACCGTCAATCACAGGCGCAGCAGATGCTTTTTCAATGGTGATATCGGCAGTGCGTCCGGTTACATCAGCGGCAGATGTGGTCAGTGCACCGGCGGCAGACATTGCCAGCGCCAGAAACAGTGCAAGAACTTTTCTCATAGTATACCTTCCTGATACAGAATATTTTTATACAGTATACCACTTCAAGCGATATTTGTCAATACCAGAAAAAAGCCGGACGGAATGATCCTTACAGACTTCCATCCGGTATGTATTTCAGTCCTCCGCATGCGCATCCGCACACTTCCGCAGCGCAGCCTTGTACGCCCGGTTCATGCGGCACATGTATTCCGGCTTCCCGTCAAACCGTCCCGTTTCCGTATAGATCACCGCCGCACAGTTCATGCAGGTCTTCTGATCCGGACAGTTCACGCAGTCGGGACACAGCCGTATCTTCGCACATTCTTCTCTGAGCGATGCCCATGCATCCGCAAACCCGGTTTCAAAAGGACGGGCCGCAGGGGTATCCAGCATCCCGCAGGAAAGCATCCGTCCGTCCCAGGTCATCCAGAACTGTGACCGTCCCGCCATGCACCGGATGGGATCACCCATGTCCAGTTCACAGGGGTTCAGCGGCCCGCCGTCAGTGTCATCCAGATTGCGCCGGATTCCCCGGATTCCTTCCCGGAAATAAATGTCGTCCACCATGATCTGCCCCGCTTCTTCCGGAGACAGCCGGGCAAATTCGCAGGCAGAGTCACATCCGGCACGGCGTACAGGCGGGAAACAGTAGTTGGTCATCCGCAGTTCCAAATCCCGGGATTTTGCAAACTCTTCCAGCGCAAGAAAACGATGCCGGTTCTGCGGAACGATTGTGGTATTCAGATGGATCAGAATTCCTTCGTCACGCAGCCAGTCCAGGGTGGTCAGTACCCCGTCAAAGGCATCCGGATTGCCGCAGAGCGCCGCATAATCCTCCCGGCAGGTACCGTACAGCGTGATATTCACCTGCGCCGGATGGCTGTCATGCCACACCTGCCGCAGTTCAGGGGAAAGCAGGGTGCCGTTGGTGTTGATGCTGATGGACAGCCCCATCCGGGCAAGCTCTTTGTACAGGAGAGGAAAATCTTCCCGCATCGTGGGTTCTCCCCCCGTCAGCAACAGGAAAACCATTCCCGCATCTCTGGCATCCTTCGCAAGAGAAAGCCATTCTTCCGCAGTCCGTTCCCGGCCGATGGAGCGCATTTCCGCAGGGGTCAGACGGACATAACACATTTTACAGGAAAGATTGCACCGGGGCGTCAGCTCAAACGTACCGCTGACCGGAATACCGAGCCCGGCACACTTGCGCTGCAGACCGCGGCGGATATAGGCATTGTTAACGGGTTCCATCCGGCATCTCCTTTCCGAAAATTGTCTGATAGGCAAGGGCAACCGCATCTGCGTCCGGCCGGCAGTCCAGATGGTACACAGGTACCTGCGCCAGCAGATCGGCGTAGAGGGAAGTTACCGTTTCCATGAATTCCCTGTCCCAGCTGTTCACCAGTGTCTGTCCGAACAGGGGAGCAAAAGCATCCGCACCCATCCGCCGGATCCGGTTTTCGGGACTTTTCCCCAGCAGTACAATCCCGGCAATGGGATACTGTTCCGGCCGGTAGATTCCGGAAGTCCCCGCCCAGGGAGAGCCGCCGCCCCAGAACTGTCCGTCCCGCTGCATTACCACGCACCTGTCCCCGTTGAGGATCTCCGCCCCCAGATGGGTCTGCCAGAGAGAAGCCTGGGTGGACTTTCCGGCAGTGGAAGGCCCGGCGAACAGGACAGTTTTGCCGTGCAAAGCTACCACGGAGCTGTGGAGAAGGAAGGCGTTTTTCCGGATCAGGATATGCTCGGGGGCAATGAGGTGGAGGCAGTTGAGGGGATGGGCATAAAAATCCCACCGGGAAGCGGGATAGTACAGGGTGTGATGGTTATCCGGACGTAACAAACAGGCCACCTGGCATCCATCCGCTGCAGTGATCTCGTGATAGATGCGAAGCTGACCCTCGTCTGTTTGGTATATAGTGTACTTATAATTCTTGTAAAAATGTGTTGCAGGAACCTGCAGTGGGGAATACAGAAGTTGTACTGTAAAAGCGGCATCGCATGATTCGTCTGTGCTCAGTAAAACATCTTTCCAGGCCTGCCCGCTGTATTCTCCGGGGATATTGAACTGAATCCGGATACCGGAAAATCGGATACAGAATGTATTTGAAAACATTAAGAAGTAAATGCAGCAGCGGCATTGGTGTGATAACACAAAGCATCAAAACCATCCATGCCTGATGCGTGATTTCCTTCGGCACAACCATTTGTTCCGGCGTTGAAAAAACCAACACCAGCCAAGTCTTTCATCTGGTCGGTAGCCTGCGGGTCTTTTAATACGCATTCATTATCATTAAAACCAACTTTTGTCTCACATGCTGCCACATTCTGTGTCAGCGCATACTGTTCCACAACAATCATAGGTTCTTCGTAGATTTTCTTCACGATAAACAACCTACCTTTCATTCACGAAACAAACATTACAATATAGAAAAGTTAAATTATTCCAAAAAACCATACTGCTCAAGAGAAGCCACAAATTTCTGTACGTCCGCAGAAGCTTTCTCACGATCGATGTCGTATTCGTTCAGCAGTGCATCCGTCAGGGAATCCAGTGTCTGCTCTTCCTGCAGAAGTTCAAAGAGGAAACGTCCGCAGCCGTTCAGAGTAATCATACCGGAAAGTCTGCCGGCAGCCTCGCTGGTAGGAACAACGATCACCTCGCCTGCAATTTCACGAATGATAAACCCTGGTACAATGCGCATACAAATCCTCCCACACCGATTGATTGCATGAAATCAATATCATTTGCAACCAAAAGAATGACAACTATATTATACATTAGAAACACATGAAAATCAATAGGATAGCATAAAAAAATTTCAGAAAAATTTCCGGTTATGCATTGACGCAGAACCGAAATAGTGATATAATGAAACAAATCATGCTGAGTACGTGTTTCTATGTCCATTTCAGAGTACACAGGTGTAGGACACATGGCGTAAAAAACCATGTGATCTGTGGCGGATGGGCAGCGGAAGACGGGTTCGGCGGAGTATATCATGAGATACCGTAAGGTATTTGGAAAAGGTATTTGTTTCAAGGAGGATATACATTATGAAGAAACACAGTATTGGCAGCAAAATGTTATCCACGCTGCTGGTTCTGGCGATGACGTTGTCGATCCTGCCCGTAGGCGTTTTTGCGGCTGTGGGGGATTTGTCCAATGTCAGCACAGGGCTTACTGGTGATATTGATACAGGGGATACAATCAGTTTGCCCATTAAGATACTGGACTATGAAGCTGACGGGATGCTGTTTGAATATGCAGAAGCGTATGCTGGGAAGACCGGTGTAGCCGCGGCAAAAACAGCTGGCGATTTTGGTGCTACATGGTATGAAGATTATACTATTAGAACTTCTATTGGCGGTTCTGTAAATACAGGTAACTACTGGGATAACGTAACTCTCGCACTGAAAACAGGTACATATGCGAACTATACCAGAATGACCTGGGCCGGTGATACAACTGCCAACTGGACAGGGAACCGTGCAGGTGTGGTTATGGCGGACTTCGGCGAATCCAGTACATACACCACGGATCAGGTTCGGTATATGGTTGTTGTGTTCCGTTCGAATGTCCGCAGCGGTAATTTTACTGTTGGTTTGAACAGAGCCAATCTGAACGGTGCAGGTACTTCCGGCAACTATACCGGAAATATTGCAGTAACAACAGAAAACAATACAAACTGGACATATGCAGTACTTGACCTGAAAACTGGGACTCTCGGAAGTAACTGGAGTAAAGGCGCTGTATATGGTGTCTATGTAGGTTTGCCGATTGATGATTCCGGGGAATGGATGGATCTGGCACATGTTGCATTTTTCAGCGATAAGGATCTTGCAACCGCATTCGGTGAATATGCTCTGACTGATGGTTCCGACCGTGGTGACAACCGTGGTTTTGGGCTGCTGCGTAGTTCCAGAAACCAGTCCGGTGGAAATAATTATGCAAGTATTGTTGATGAAACGACAACTGTGGAACAGTTGAATACATATAGTACTAGTGCAACCGCTGTTGATTTTTCCACAATCAAAACTCTTGGTTACACTCTTCTCGGAACATTCGGCCTCAAAGGTATAGCCAATGTAGGGCTGCTTGAATCCGGTTTGAGTGAAGAAGGATATCCTGTATATAAGCAGGAAGTTGTGACCTATGTTGCAAACCTTCTGGAGCATTCTCTTAAAATTTCTGAAAGAACCTCCGATGGCTGGAAAAACTATCGCTATGTGAAGGGTACTACTTCATCTGTATATGGCGGTACGGATCTTGCTACTGCACTCCGTACAAGAATTAATGGTAATAAGGGTTCCTACGCCGCTGCATCCGGTAAGGATCTGGTCGGTACATGGGAAGAAGTACAGAGAAATATTGCTACCTACTACGATGCTGCTTATTTCATCCTGAACAGTATCTTTGTTCCCGGTTCTTATAATGTGGAGAAGAAGGATTATAATTATCTGGTTCTTTCCGCAGGTACTGATACAGAATCTGGTGACAAGGTATATGTATTCGACGGCGGTTTTGCTACTTCTTCTACTCCCGCATCTGCACAGATGGCTATCGATTACAAGACTACAGACCATACAATCCAGAACACCTCTGCTGCAGGGAAAGCGCATTTCGTATACGAAGGTACTTCTACAACTACGCTGAACCCCTTCCTGCCTATTACTGACAGAAATACTGCTTCCGGTATGACCAAAAGCCCGTATTATCAGGATGATGGTGTTATTAACAGCGTAAAGAAACAGACCACAAAGGATACTCTGTACCAGCGTAACTTCGGTTTCGCCATGGTATCCGAAGGGGAATTCGTATACCACGCTGACGACGAACTGTTCTTCGAATTCGAAGGCGACGATGACGTATATCTGTTCATCAACAATGAACTGGTAATGGATATCGGTTCTGCCCACTCCATTGACATTGTTCGTTTTGAACTGAACGATTATGTAAACGCAGCCAAAGCAGGTACACTTGGTTCTGCTGAACGTAATGAAGCACTGGCTCTGGAAGAAGGCGAGACATATCCTTTCAAGTTCTATTATATGGAACGTCACAGCTATGGTTCCAACATCCGTATTTGTACCAACATCCGTGTAACCGACCCGTCCATGCTCACTGCAAAGCCTGCATGGCAGGATGGCGTACAGCTCGATTTCGGTTCTGTAGTTGACAAGGACAAGGTAGTGGAATATGGTTTTGCTATCACCAACAACGGTGAAGAAAACCTGCACAACCTGACCTTTACGGATAATGATATTGGTGTGACCCTGGATCCCACAAACGGTCTGAAAGTGACCGGCTCCAGAGTGTATGATGTAAGTGGCGGTACACTGGAAGCAAGCGATCTTACTGCGGTAGTAACACATCCGGATTATGCAGATATCAATGTGACCTTTGCGGACAATAATGCCCTGAAGATGTTCCTGACAGACCTGGCAGCATCCGGAACAGAAGCAGGCGGTGGTCTGTTTATCGGTGCTACTGTGCAGATCCGCGGCATCGGGTATAAGCTGTCTGATGCACAGATTGCAGCAGGCGTATTCGATAATACCGTTTTGACTACCTCCACCAATGCTACAGGCACCAAGACTCTGCAGGGGCAGGCAACCATGCGTGTATTCGTGCCCGCCGACCCGATGTATTACGAATGGGCAGGCCATGAGCTGAAGGTAACAAAGACCAAGCTGATCGAGGACGTTCTGGTCGCTGCAAATCAGGCAGATAACATTCTGAACGGTAAAGTTCCTAACCTGACTACCAGCAACGTCAACAAGATTGAACTGGTTACCAAGGCAGGTACCGCTATTTCCAGCCCGTATGTTACTATTGATGGCAGCAATAATCTTACGATCAATTATCCTACAGCCGGTTCCAAGGTATTCTATGTAAAGGTGACCTATAACAGCAGCAAGACAGTTATCGTACCTGTTCTGGTGAATGTAACAGATGTACAGGACAGTGTGATCGTGCTGGACTACGGTCTGCCGGTAGATCTGACTTCTCAGAATAGCGAAGGTAAGGTTGAACTGACTAAGAATGATGCTCTTACTGTACCTGGACGGAATACAGAATACAGAATTCTCGGTATTGGTTCTGCTGGTGCATATGAGAATAATGAGATTACATTTACTCTGGAAACAGATGGTGTAATTGAAGGTAAATTCGGTACGTTTAAGCTTGAAGGTCAGAAACTGACCTATACTCCCGACAAGTTCATTGAAAACGTTGATCAAGTCCAGATTGCATATACTGTATACGAATCTGACATCACTCCCAGCAAGATCGCTGGTACTCTCGACATCAACAACGAAGTTGAAATGTACAAGACCATCAATATTCTTCCGGCTAACGTAATGTATTACGAGGATGACTTTAATGTAATTAAATATGGTGATCCTGAGAATACGAGTGAAGATGGTTCGAGCAAGGATCTTATGCAGTCTGCTGATCAGTCTGATGAATACGGTTCTGATCCTGCATATGCAGATATTACAGATCCCCATATGTATAGTGCAGACTCTGTAAGAAAAATCAAGCTTACTGATTATGCAAAGGACATTGTTTCTTTCACATTTGTTGGTACAGGATTTGAACTGATTGCTCAGACAAATGCATCTGATGCAGGTACAATCGTGGTCAACGATGAATATGAAAAAGCAACTGCTCCTGAACTGGAAGTTTCTGTTCAATCTGTTCCTGTGGCTACCGGATATGCAATGGGTGGCGAAAGTCTGTTCTCTGGCGCCAATACCAGAATTTATCCGGTTATCATGGAATTTGATAACGGGAATAATTCCGGCACAGAGGCTGTAACAGAGGCTGTATATGAAGTTCCCGTAATCCGTATCGAAGATTTGGATTATATGGAACACACAGTTACCATCCATGGGGTTCCTGCGTATACATATAATGAAGATGGCTCAAAGACAGCTAGAGAGACTTATCTCTACTTCGATGGTCTGCGTATTTTCAAGCCTGTTGCAGATAGTGCCGATAATTGGTATGATGCAGATGAACGTGATGCACAGTTTAAGGAAATCCGTGATCTGATTCTGACAGGGAACATTGGTGCTGCTTCCAGAATTGAAACTGGTGAGGGTGCAAATTATACGATTGGTTCTGCAAAGAATGTTGTTACTTGGACTGAAAATTATGAAAATGAGTCTAATAACGATGATACTCTTACACAGGAAGAAATTGCAGTAAATCAGGTAGCTGAAATTGATGATTATCTCCTGAAGGGTCCCAACAATGAAGTTTATATGTTGGATGATACTGTTTCTGGTGTTAAATCTGCATTGTTCTTTGCTGTAGATAAAGCTTCTATGGATAACAATCCCAATGCTCAGGTGCAGATAGCAGTTCGTGCTTTGGATTTGAATAAGTTCTTCGGAGCGGGAAATTCTCAATTGAATGCAAAAATCTGGAGCAGTGCGCTCGATGCGAATGGTTCCCAGGGGTGGAAAGAACTTGCTACTGTGAAAAGTGGAACTGAACAGTACTATGAAATTGATGTAAGATCTTGTCCACAAATTAATAACAATAATTATTTTGTTGCTCTTAAAATTGATGGAACAGCATATGGTATGGTTTCATATTCCAGCCTGAAACTCACTGGTGGCGCAGAACTTGCTCCTTGGGAAATGGGTATATCTACTGAAGGCGAGTTCATTAATGGTATATATGATTCCGGTGAAAGCGGTTACAAGCTCGAATCCAGTGGAAATAGTAATTCTGTAGCAAACTTGATCTCTGCACAGCTCCGCTCCGATTTGGTTGTGACCGAACCTGTCAACAGATTCCCCACCGCTCCCAGCATCCCCGAAATCGATGACCCCTTCCAGAATCTCCCCGATGTAAACGATCCCGATACCAACCCCGATGATCCCAACGATCCCGAAACCGACACTCCCGAAGAGGAAGACAAAGCAAAGCCCAGCAACTTCGATCTGCTGAAGCTCTTCACGCTGACGGCCATTGCCGGTGAAGGCGGTACCATCACTCCCGAAGGGGACCTGATTATCGCATTCGGTGCAAGCCGTACCTTCAAGTTCATTCCCGACGAAGGTTACGAAATTGCTGACGTTCTGGTCAACGGCAAGAGCGTTGGTGCTGTCGAAAAGTATGTGCTGAAGGCCGCACATGCCGACACTGTGGTTGAAGTACTCTTCCGCGAAATTCCCGAAGCCGCAGCCGATGAAGAAGCTGCTGCCGAAGAAGCCGCCGGTTGATGGTACCTGCAGCCATAGTCTAACCCAATAACAATCCCCCGGATCCCGGATGCATCACTAGATACAGAAACAGGATCCGGGGTTTGTTTTGTGACGGGATGAATAGGCATCGCGGCGGGAAGATCGGCAGAAGCAAAAGAAAAACCAATGGTTCGGCTTTTTTCACCGTTCCATTGGTTTTGTGTATTTCTGCCTTGTATCTCCGGGAAGACTCAGTCCTTCTTGCCGAACAGGCCGCCCAGCTTGCCCAGTACATCGGCGATGTCGTCAATCTGCAGCTTGGCCTTGATGCCGTCCACGATGGCTTCCAGCTTGTCGTCCGGCAGATCCACGTTCAGCAGCTTTTCCACAACCTTGATGGGATCCTTCTTGAAGCTTTCCATCAGATTGTCGTCGTCCTTCAGCTTGTCAATCGCTTTTTCAATCAGTTCCTTGATTTCGTCCATGGTCAAATCTCCTTTTGTATATTGAAGTTGCTTTCAGTATAGCATATTTTTATGAATATTTCTGCCGCTTTTTCTGATGATTATCTGATTTTCACCGGGCCCAGCAGACCTACGGGCTCAAAGGTCAGGAAGGCGGAGAACCGGTCCTGCATGGCGTACCCCAGATGGGATGTGGTCACCACAGTCAGCTGTACTTCTCCCTTTCCGGTGAGGGCAAACCGGTACGGCGGAATGATCCGTTCCCCGGCAGGGACACCGTCGATCCATACCCATGCGGCTTCGCCTACCTGTCCCAGATCCAGCGTGCAGGCGCCGTCTTCCGGCAGGGTCAGCGTGGTTTCGTATTTCACAAACCCGGCAAACTTCTTGTGCTTCCGGATGATGTTGTACAGGGAATCCGTTTCTTCGGGATCGGTGAAAACGGAGAAATCCGGGGCTGCGGGGTCATAGGCTTCGGGGGCAGCAAAGGACAGCTTCCATGGGCCGGTGAGAGCATCATTCCATGCGTCACAGGGTTCTTCGTAAGCAGGCAGTGCGGAAATATCTCCCAGGTCACCGAACAGCAGGATCATGGAACCGTAGGGATCCAGAGAAACCGGAATGTCTCTGGTGCATTCGTCCCGCCATGCCTTGTTTTCCATGGGATCGTACCGTACCAGCTCGCCGCCCTTAAATGCCCGGAGACGGAGCGTGCCTTCGGTGGTACCCAGCATCCCTTCATTGGTTACCAGCACTGCGTGGCCGCCGTTTCTGCTGTAGTGGTATACCCGCAGATCTTCGCCGAAGGTGCCGGTGAAGGACATGTCGTCCAGGTGGGCAACCCGTATGTCGTCCGCCAGATCTTCCAGGGTCACTTCCCGGAACAGACTGCGGATTTCCCAGGGGATCATGTCGCCTTCGGTGGTTCTGTCGGGAGTCCCGCCTACGCACCAGACCGGCAGCCCTTCTCTGGCGAATTCTGCAAACCGATCCACCACGGCGGCAGGCAGTACCTTTGCGTAGGGCAGCACGAACAGCCGGTAGGATTCCCCGTTCAGCCACAGCTTGTTGTCTTCCACCACCGCTTCGCAGAGATAATCTTCCGGAATCACGTCAAAGTCGATCTGGTTTTCCATCATCACCTTGGCCGGCAGCTGGAACCGCATGAAGGATTCCCCGGACCATTCCGCCTGGGCATGATAATACAGAGCCGCTGTGGCGTGGTGGAGCCCATCGGAGAGAATGTCGGCAACCCGGTTCATGTAGCCCATGATCTTCCCGAAGGAGCGGTATTCCGGATTGTGTCCCCCGGCATAGAAATGGGGCGGACAGTCGGGATCGGGATATTTTGGGGAGAAGGCATGGGGTACATATTCGTTGATGCCTCTGACCAGCATGTGGTCGGTGAGCCATTTCATCATTTTTGTGCCTTCCGCCCAGCCGTATGCGCCGTAAATTTCACACATGGCGCGGCCCTTCTTCAGCGGCTGGATATGGGCATGGGAGGAACCCAGCTTGGCCAGACCGAAGTGGAAGAAATCGGCGTCGGATTTGTCGTAGCTGCAGGGCACGGCAATGGTGTTGTGGGTCATGCCGGGGACGATCTGGCACAGCACCACATCGATACCCGCCATATCCTGCCCGTTCAGGGAGCGGAAGAAATGCCCGCCGCCGGAGAATGCGGTATGCAGGTTGTCGTCTTCGATGACGTGACCGATGTATTCCACCCCATGGGCCCGGCACCAGTCACCGATCTGCCAGCAGAAGCACTTTTCATACCGCTTGGTCACCACATCCATGTAGTCCACCCGGATTTTGGGCGCATTGTCGGAGGGGAACCACAGGGCGGGCAGATCCGTGCGCCAGCTTTCTCCATGGAGGGCGGCCAGATCCGCTTCCACCAGATCGTTCCAGGGATAGCTGCCCTTGGAGCGGTTTTTGTCGTCTGTCAGCATTCCGATTCCGTGCATCAGGAAGGGTTCGTCGCTGAAATAGCCCCGGAAGGTGGTGCCGAAATATTCCTTCAGCCGCTGGTAGTGGGGTTCGTACACCGCTTCGATCAGCACATGGACGGATTCTTCCCGCATCATGTCGATGTACTGGTTTTTCATGGGGGTGTCGATCAGGACAAAGATCCGCCAGTAGCCTTCCGGCAGGTCATAGAACACCATCCCGGATTCTTCGTCATAGCAGGCAGTCAGGTCAACAGCCTCCCCGGTGAGCCGCTGATCCAGCCGGTCGGGATATCGCTTGCAGGCCACGATGCCGATGAGCCGGTCTTCTTCTCCCAGCCAGCATTTCACCATGGAAGCACAGTCGGAAGCGGGCCCGGCCACGTCCATGTGCCGTTCGGTGATCTGCCGTCTGCCCAGATGGGGATACTTGTTCCAGAGCAGTCCGTTTGCCTTCCCGGTGGGGAAATGGTCGTCGTCCAGCAGCCAGAACTCCATCCCCAGCTTTTTGCATTCCGCCAGAATCAGCTCCATGTCCTCGAACCAGGGATCCTTCCCGAAGTCCGGCGCCGGTCTGGCTTCCACGCAAACCGCACGGATGCCGCTGTCGTAGATTTTGTGCAGTTCGGTCAGAAGGGTTTCGTCGTCCTCCCCGTGCTGCCAGAAAAAGGGGAGAATGTGGTTGTTATGCCTGCCCGTCAGGGCGTTGCGCAGTTTTGTTTTCATATGTATTACCTCATGTTGGATGAAAGGTTTTACTCCGTCTTACTGGAGCTTGCTGTAGGTATCCATAATTTCTTCCATTTTGGTCACAAAGGCCGTTTCGGAAGCAGCCAGCTTGGAGACTGCCTTGGCGTTTTCGCCGGTGGAGCCGAAGAAACCGCGGAACATATCCAGTGCGGAGCCCAGCTTGTTCCCGAAAATGGTGGCCATGTCCGGATTGATGCTTTCCATCAGCAGATCCAGCATTTCGGCCGTTTCGGTGTCACGGGAGTATTTGCCCTTCAGTGCCGTATCGAAGTACGCCGGGGTCACGTTCCGGTAACTTTCCGCGCACAGGGCTTCCAGTGCAGCCGCAGCCATTTCAGAATTCTGACTGGTCACAGGAATGGCAAAGGCAGAAGCACCGTTGTGGATGGTGGCGCTGTATTCGGTCTGGGTTTCGTTCAGTTTGGGCATCGGAATGATGGCAAAGTCATCTTCCATATCCCGCAGATAGGCTGTTGCGCCCAGCATCCACGGCACAAACAGAGAAATCCGTTCCATCAGGGGTACCATGATGGTATCATCGTTGTATTCTCCGCGGTAGGAATTGTTGTTTTCAAAAATCAGCTTGGTCAGCTTTTCCAGAAAGCTCATAACCTGCTCGCCGTTGCCGTTGTACTGCACATTGCCATCGGCGTCCAGCGTCAGAATCTGGATGTTGCATCCGCCCACATAGGCATCGGAGCCAAGCATTTTCTGATTCCGGTAGTAATGGCCGAACAGGTCTCCTTCGTTGGGATTGCCGTCCCCATTCAGATCCTGATAAAACCCGGAACAATAGTCCAGCAGGGTATCAAGCGTCCAGGTTCCATTCCGTACAATCTCAAAAAGGGTGGGCCCTTCCGGGAAATATTCGTCAAACAGCGTACGATTGAAGAACATGGCGTAGGTGCCGGAGATCATCGTCAGGGACAAATCACCCATGGCCAGGTAATTCTTTCCATGCAGACGGGAGGTGGTCATAAATCCATCGTTCCACCAGGGCATCTCAAAATCCAGCCACGGCATACCGTTCAGTTCCATAAACAGTCCTTCCGCACCAAGGGTCATGGTAGGCGACATGGAGTCCGCCATGATTTCAAATACATCATCTCCGCTCATGACGGTCTGCCGGATGAAATTCTGGTCGCCGGAATGCCGGTTGCGGTCGGCATATGTCACTTCCATGACTACATTCAGCCGTTCCTGTACCATATTGTTCCGCTCAAACACCGCATCATTGACCACTTCCCCTGTGGCTTCCTCTGCAAAGAATTCCATCCGTGTGTCTTCGTCTCCGCCACGGGTAGAGATCCGCAGGGCTGCCCCTTCAAAATCCATGGTCTCCGGCAGGTTGTCCTTCACATACTGCCGTCCTTCCTGTACTTCGGTTTCCACTTCCGCCGCAGGTGTTTCTGTGGCTTCTGCCGTGGTTTCTGTAGCGGTGCCTCCATTGCCGCAGGATGCCAGAAGCAGCATGGCCAGCAGCAGGGCCGTGATGTTTTTTAATGATTTCATATGTCATTCCTCCTGAGATGATTTTGATGGATGCCGATTTCTTTCCGGTTCTGCGATTGGTCATATCCAAAAATATGAACAGCCAATGGGGGATCAACAATATGTGCATTTTGAATGGAACTTCTTATTTCCCTTCCGCCAGCTTTACCAGCGCCTCCCCGGTCAGCCGGTAGGTGGTCCACTCGTCCATGGCAACCGCACCCAGCCGCTTGTAGAATTCGATGCTGGAGGTGTTCCAGTCCAGGCAGCTCCATTCAAACCGTCCGAAGCCGCCCTCCACCGCTTCTCTGGCCAGCGTGCGCATCAGGGAAAGACCGATCCCCTGTCCACGGTATTCCGGCAGTACAAACAGGTCTTCCAGCCAGATCCCGGCACGGCCCAGAAAGGTGGAGAAATTGAAGCAGTACAGGGTAAATCCGGCGGGGACACCGTCACAGAAGGCCAGATTGACCTTGGCTTTGTTCTTTGCAAAAATCCAGTCCGCCAGAAGCTCTTCCGTGGCGCAGACCTGGTCTTCCATGTGTTCGTATTCCGCCAGTGCACGGATGAAGGTCAGGATCAGGCCGGTGTCTTCCGGGGCGGCGGGACGTATGGTAATGTTGGGCATGGGGATATCGTTCCTTTGCGTTTTTCTTTTAGTATAACACAGTCCACCCCGATTGGCAATGGTTTTCGGGAGATTTTCACAACGGATCCCGACAGATTCCCATGGATACAAACAATCTGACGGGGAAAATACCGGAATGACGTAAAATTCACAGAATATTCATAAAAATTCCGTACAGATGTGCTACAATAAAATCCCATTCGCTCCTCTCACAGGCGAAAGACCGGGCGCAAAATCGTCCGATCAGACTGCAGGGGGATACCGGCTGTGCTTTCGATTTCAGAGTTGCAGAAACCCAAAGCATGTCAGGTGTTTCCGTGCAGTGTACGTTTATTTGTATGGGACAGATTTTGTGCTGTCCGAAACAAAGAGGGGGTATTTTTTATTTATGATCGAAATGCATCATATCTCCAAAACCTTCCGGGTGGCCAGACGAAACGCCGGGATGCGGGAGGCCGTGAAAGCGCTGTTCCGAAGGGAATACACCGAGATCAGGGCGCTGAACGACGTTTCCTTCACCATCGGCGACGGGGAAATGGTGGGCTACATCGGCCCCAACGGTGCGGGGAAAAGCAGTACCATCAAGGTCATGAGCGGCATCCTGCACCCGGATATGGACGAGGGTACCTGTGTGATTGATGACAGAATCCCATGGAAACAGCGGAAGGAGCATGTCCGGAACATCGGCGTCGTCTTCGGCCAGCGGTCGCAGCTGTGGTGGGATGTGCCGGTGCTGGATTCCTATGAGCTGATCCGGGACATCTACCAGATCGACACCACGGTGTACAAACGGAATCTGGATGAGCTGACGGAGTGCCTGCACCTGAGCGAAATACTGCGCACACCGGTCAGACAGCTTTCTCTGGGCCAGCGGATGCGGTGTGAAATCGGGGCATCCCTGCTGCACGACCCCCGGATTCTCTTTCTGGATGAACCCACCATCGGACTGGATGCGGTATCCAAAATCGCAGTCCGGGACTTCATCCGGCGGCGGAACCGGGAACACGGCACCACGGTGATCCTGACCACCCACGACATGCAGGACATCGAAGCCCTGACGGAACGGATTCTGCTCATCGGCAAGGGACGGATCCTGCTGGACGGGTCTCTCCAGGAACTGAAAAGCCGCCATTCCGGGGTGCGGAAAATCACGGTATCCCACAGCGGCGGGGAAACGGCTGCGGAACTGGCGGAACAGCTGCCGGAGGGGATTGTCTGCACGGAAAACCAGCCGGGGCAGTCTTCCTTTGCGGTGGACACCACCCGGCTCGGGGTTTCGGAAGCCATCGGGATCCTGTCGGGAAAGCTGGAGATCACAGACCTGTCGGTGGCGGGCGCTACGGCGGAGGAACTGGTGGTTTCCCTGTATGAGGAGTTTGCCATATGACGACTGTGCACGGAAAATCCAACCATACCGGTATCCTCCGGAAATACTGTACATACTTCCGCATCCGGTTTACATCCGGGCTCCAGTACCGGGCGGCGGCCATGGCGGGAGTGGCGACCCAGTTTGCATGGGGCTTTCTCACGGTACTGCTGTATAAAGCCTTCTGGGAAGCGGATCCGGATGCTTTCCCCATGGGGATTGCCCAGGTGACTTCCTACATGTGGCTCCGGCAGGCCTTTCTGGCCATGTTCAACAGCTGGACGGTGGACGGTTCCATTCTGTCCGACATCACCGGCGGGAATATTGCCTATGAGCTGGTGAGACCGCTGGACATCTATGCCCTGTGGTTTACCAAAAACTTTTCCATGCGGGCGGCCAACGTGACCCTGCGGTTTCTGCCCGTGCTGATTGTGGCGGCGGTGGTGCCTGCGCCCTATGGGATGAGCCTGCCTGCCGGTGTTCCTGCGGCGCTGGGGTTCCTTGTCACCATGATTCTGGGGGCTTTTGTGACCTGTGCGCTGATTATGTTCATCTACATCTTTACCTTCTTCACCATGCAGCCTCTGGGGGTACGGATGGTGTTCAATGCCGTCACGGACTTCTGCGGCGGGAATCTGGTGCCTCTGCCCTTTCTTCCTCCGGCACTGGCGGCTATACTGGAATATACCCCTTTTGCGGCCATGCAGAATGTTCCCTTCCGGATATACAGCGGACATATCGCCGGGTGGGACATTCTCCGGCACATGGGAATGCAGGTGATGTGGCTGGCGGTGCTGGTACTGCTGGGGGCACTGCTGATGAAAAAAGCCCTGAAACGGGCAGTGATTCAGGGGGGATGAGGGTATGAAGCTGTATTTACATTATTTATCCATCCATCTCCGCTCCCAGATGCAGTACAAGACCTCCTTCTTTCTGACGGTACTGGGGCAGTTTGTGGGTTCCTTCACGTTTCTTTTGTCCATTCTGTTCCTGATGGACAGATTCCACACCATCAAGGGTTTTACCACGGCGCAGGTACTGCTGTGTTTCGGGACGGTACTGATGGCCTTTTCCATTGCGGAATGCTTCTTCAGGGGCTTCGATTCCTTTGCGGGTACCATCTCCCAGGGGCAGTTCGACCGGATTCTGCTGCGGCCCCGGAGTGAGGTGCTGCTGACCCTGTGTTCCAAGGCGGAGCTGTCCCGGATCGGCCGGTTTGCCCAGGCGGCACTGGTCTTTGCCTACGCCATTCCGAACAGCGGTGTGGACTGGACATGGGACAAAATCCTGACCCTTGCCTTTATGGTGCTCTCCGGTGTGGCGCTGTTCTCCGGCCTGTTCGTGATCTATGCGGCCATCTGCTTTTTCACCACGGAAGGTCTGGAATTCATGAACATCTTCACCGACGGCGGCCGGGAATTCGGTTCCTACCCCATTGCGGTCTACGGCGAGAGGGTACTGAAAATCTTCACCTATGTGGTACCGCTGGCGCTGGTGCAGTATTATCCGTTCCTGTATCTGGTAGGACAGGCGGAAGCATGGTGGTATGCCCTGACTCCCCTGGCGGCATGGATATTCCTGCTCCCCTGTGCCCTGCTCTGGAAGGTGGGACTGCGGCATTATAAATCCACGGGATCGTGAGAAAAATAAGAAATAAGGAGTAAGAGATAAGAAATATTTCCGGTGAAATAATGGCTTACAGAGTATGGTGTTTTTGGCTGTAAACTCCGCTCTGTAAGCCGTTTTGTTATGCAGTACTGTTTTTATGCATGCCAATTGGAAGGCTTATGGTAATATGTAATGTCAAAATGATCTGAAAAAGGATTCATGCATATCAATACCACAAGAAATTTGTCAATACCAAAATTGGACAAACCAAATTTCGTAAAAGCAAAAATAATTTTTGTTAATTGGTATTACCAAAATACGATGCAGCAATATAGCCTATACTGTCCTAAAAGGTGGTGTGGCTGTATGAACAAACGGAAGCTGGAACTCGGTAATAAAAATATTGTTGGCGCACGGGTAACGGAAGCAAGACTGGCCTGCGGTCTGCTGCAGAAGGATCTGCTGGCAAAGCTGCAGGTGGAAGGAATAGATATCAGTCTGACAGCATTGTCACTTCTGGAAGGACAGAAACGTCCTGTCTCCGATTATGAACTGAAAGCACTTGCTGTTGTACTGCAGAAAGATCCGAACTGGTTTCTCGGATGGGGAGATGAAATGCATAATCCATAATAAACGGCTTACAGAAGCATCGGATACCATAACACAGTATCCATGCCGCTCTGTAAGCCGTATTGTTGTTATATATCTTATTTCTTACTTCTTATTTCTTACTTGAATTTGTTTACCCCCACAATCCCGCACATGATCAGCACGAATGCTGCGGCGCTGACCCAGGTGAAGGGGTCGCCCATGAGTACCACACCGGCGGTGACGGAGACTACCGTGGACAGATTGTTGAAGATGGTGGCGCGGGCTACCGGGAGACGGGCGATGGAATAGTTGGCCAGGAAGTAGGCACCCACCGAGGCTCCGATGCCCAGATAGAGCACGGACAGGATGAATTTCCATTCCGTCAGGGCGGCGGTCAGCATGGGCAGTGTCTCTCCCCGGTAGGTGGAGAAGGTCAGGACGGCAAAGAACACAAATCCCACCGTGAACATCACATAGGTCAGCTCAAAGGGTGTGAAGGTCTCTGAACAGCGGCGGATCATCAGGGAATAGAAGGATCCGATAAAGTACGCCAGAATCAGGCAGAAACAGCCGATGACGGTGTTCTTCCCGCCGGAGCCGCCCAGAGATACCATCAGCACCCCGCAGATGGAGATGACGATGGAGAGCCACTGCTTCCAGTTGGGGACTTCCTTCAGGAGCAGGGCACCCAGAATGGCGGTGAGGATGGGACTGATGGCGGAGATCATGCCGGTGAAGGAGGTGGTGGTATAGGACAGACCGTAGTTTTCAAAGATAAAGTACAGGCAGGGCTGCAGGATCCCCACGAAAACCGGATACAGCAGCTTCTTGTCCTGCAGACGGATTTTGCATATACCGGTCAGCACCAGCAGATTCAGCACAAGAAAGGTAGTGGAAAACCGTGCCAGCAGCAGAATCAGCGGCTCCGTGATTTCCAGAGCCATTTTGGAAAAGAGATAGCTGAAGCCGAAGATGATATAGGCCACCGTAGCGGCAAACATCCCCTTGTGTTCGTCGGTAAAGCGGGACATGGTGATTCTCCTTGGAATGATATGGGTATACCATACCATAAAACCGGCGGATTGTCAAGGGAGAAGCAGGAATCCGGTTTGACTTGACATTCCCTCCCTCCGGGTATATAATAGCATCACAGTACAATCTTTGATAACAGTAAGGTATCCTTATGACAACCGAAACAAAATCCGATCTGCGCCGGGCTCTTACGGCCACCCTTCCCGTCCTCACCGGCTATGTGGTGCTGGGCATGGGATTCGGGGTGATCCTCCAGTCCCGGGGCTACGGTATTCTCTGGGCGCTGGCCATGAGCGTGTTCATCTACGCCGGATCCATGCAGTATGTGGCCATTGACCTTCTGACAGGCGGGGCTTCTCTGTTTGCGGCAGCCCTGACTACTCTCGCTGTTAATGCCCGGCACCTGTTCTACGGTATCTCCATGGTGGACAAGTACCGGCAGATGAAACCGAAGCCGTTTCTGATCTTCACCCTCACCGACGAGACTTATTCCCTGGTCTGCTCCGATGCCGGGATGGAGGGAATCCATAACAGAAACCTGTATTTTTTCTGTGTGTCCCTGTTCAATTACCTGTACTGGATCACCGGCAGCGCCATTGGCAATCTGCTGGGGGCTGTCCTGCCCTTTTCCACCGAAGGGATCGACTTTGCCCTGACTGCGCTGTTTCTGACGGTGTTCGTGGAACAGTGGCTCAGCACGAAAAATCATATCTCCGCTCTGGTGGGGGTACTGGCATCGGTGCTCTGTCTGGTGTTTGCCGGCCCGGAGAACTTTCTCATTCCCGCCATGCTGCTGATTACCCTTGCCCTGACCCTGCTGCGGAAACAGGCTCTGCCCCCGGAACAGCCACAGACGGAAGAAGATCCGGTACCGGTGGAACATCCTCTGTCCGAAGAACAGCCTGTGTCCACCGTACCGGCGGATAATCCCACGGAAGGAGGCGGCCGTCATGACTGAACTGCATGCTGTACTGCTGGTAGCTGTCACCTCAGCCGTGACGATTCTCCTGCGGTTCCTGCCCTTCGCTGTCTTCTCCGGCAACCGGAAGACCCCGGCATACGTGACCTATCTGGGAAAGGTGCTGCCCTACGCCATCATGGGAATGCTGGTGGTGTTCTGTCTCAAAGGGGTATCCGCACCGTACGGAATTCCGGAAGCCATTGCCTGTGTGCTGGTGATTCTGCTGCACGTGTGGAAACGGAACACACTGATCAGTATCCTTGGGGGAACGGTGTGCTATATGGTGCTGGTGCAGATGGTGTTTTAGAGAAGTAAGAAATAAGAAGTCAGAAATAAGAAATATGCGGAACGGCATATGGTTCGGAGGGATTCCTCCGGCTGTATGCTGTTTTTCGTTTGTACGAACTGTATAAATTCTGCCGGGTCTGTTATGCAGGGTGCAGAAAATCGGATTCCTGCGGTTTGACAATTGACAGTATTCTCTCTTTGTGGTATACTACAGATGGACGAATATAGATTATCGATATACAGGGAGGGAAGCATATGAAAAAACGGACACTGTCATGGATACTTGTATGGATTTTCCTGACGCTGACCGCCTGCGGGGGAGAAAAACCGGCGGTGGATGGGTCTTTTCTCATGCCGCTGCAGATCGGGGTGCTGGAATATAAACCCCTGCCCGGGGGGATGCCGTATGAGGACAAACATACCACTTCGCTGGTGTATCTGCGGCCGGGGGAACCGGTCACGGTGTCGCTGGGCTGTATGTACGGAGAGATGGAAACCATCAATATCAATTTCCAGTTTGTCTGTGAGGGCGGGAACATTACGGTGGCATCTCCGGAAGAGGATGTGCAGATTTCCAGAGGAGACGGTGCGATCCTGTTTTACCGGGATCATGCATACAAATGGGACACCCGGATCTACAGCTTTGAGGATACGATTCAGAATCTGGGCTGGCTGGCGTTCAATCCCTTCGGTTCCTGCTTCGGGCACACGGATCTGTCCGACTTATCTATGGATTACGTAAGAAAATCTCTGGACATGAGTGAAGAGCCGCCCGGACGGGAGTATTTTCTCACCGTCAGTGCAAAGGATTTCAGAAACGGCCGGAAAATCGCAGATGCCAGGCTGAAGCTGGTGCAGATGGCGGATCCGGAGTGGGAAACCGGAAGATCCCCTCTGTTTACCGTGGAACTGGTGGAATACGAACTGGGAGACACCTATAAAATGATGCTGGAATGACAGGGAGGAAATCCTATGAAAAAACGGATACTGCTGTGCACACTCTTCTGGCTTCTCCTGACGCTGACCGCCTGCGGGGGAGAAAAACCGGCGGTGGACGAATCTTTTCTCATGCCGCTGCAGATCGGGGTGCTGGAATATATCCCGCTGGAAGGGGGAACGCCACAGGAAAACATACATACATCCGAACTGGTATATCTGCAGCCGGGGGATAAGGTGGTCACACTGTCCAGCTGTCTGTATGAGGACATGGCTACTGTCAACATCAATCTGCATTTTTCTTATGAAGGCGGCTCCTGCACCGTGACCGCACCGGATGAGGACATACAGATCGCCATGCGGGACAAGGCCGGATGCCTGTACCATATGTATGCGCCGGAATGGCACACATGGCGGTATGCCTATGAACATACCATCGAAAACACAGGCTGGCTGGGCGTCAATCCCATGGGTTCGGAAATCGGACATTTCTGGCTGGAAACCCATGAGGAAGTACAGGTATACGAACAGTACAAAAGATTGCCGGTAGGCCGGGAATACTTTCTGACAGTGGAAGCCTTTGATTTTGCCTTCGGACAGAAAACGGTCACGGCAAAACTGCGGATCGTCCAGCTTCCCGATACGGATGAACACACAGAAACAGACAAATCCGGCTATTTTGAGATCGAACTGGTGGAATACGAACTGAGCGACACCTACAAAATGATGCTGAACTGAACAAAGTGCATTCTTCACCCGGGAGACAGCCGCAAAAACAGCCCGCAGACAGTATATATTTCTTACTTCTGACCTCTTATCTCTTATCTCCCAATAAATTCCCCGAAAAACATACAAAATTTTACATTCCTCCCGTTGACCGGAAGCAATAAATGTTATATAATAGTAAGTGCGAGCAAAATACCAATGCTATGAGCAATCAACATAAAAGGAGACTATCACTATGGCTGAACTTCAGTATTCCCACGAAGTGGAACAGATGTGCTGCGTAGCCAAGGGTCCCAAGCACGGCCCCGCTCCGATTCCGGAAGAAGGCAAATGGATCCAGGCGAAGGAAATCAAGGACATTTCCGCATATACCCACGGTGTGGGCTGGTGTGCCCCTCAGCAGGGCGCCTGCAAGCTGTCCCTGAACGTAAAGGACGGTATCATCGAAGAAGCACTGGTGGAAACCATCGGCTGTTCCGGTATGACCCACTCCGCCGCTATGGCAGCTGAAATCCTGCCCGGCAAGACTCTGCTGGAAGCACTGAACACCGACCTGGTGTGCGACGCCATCAACACTGCCATGCGGGAACTGTTCCTGCAGATCGTATACGGCCGTTCTCAGTCTGCTTTCTCCGAAGGCGGTCTGGTAATCGGTGCCGGTATGGAAGACCTGGGTAAGGGCGAACGTTCCATGGTTGGTACTATGTACGGTACCAAGGCAAAGGGCGTGCGTTACCTGGAAATGACCGAAGGCTACTGCACCAGAATGGCTCTGGACGAAGAAGATCAGGTAATCGGTTACGAATTCGTATCTCTGGGCAAGATGACCGACTTCATCAAGAAGGGCATGGAACCCAACGAAGCATACGAAAAGTCCAAGGGTACATACGGCCGCT
>JAFQGY010000172.1 GCA_017415325.1 Clostridia bacterium | reverse complement strand
GTCTCGGAGGGTAGGGGAGGGAGGACGGAGCGGCGTTTGAGCACCGATTTCCTCCCTCCCCTATCCTCTGAGTCCCGTCCGGAAGGACACCCCTACGATGGTCATCGTACCAACAAACCCGCTGTACGCCAGTACGAAATCCCTCTTCCACCTTCTATGGTCATAGAAAACACAAACCCGCTGTAAGCAGAAGCAAAAGAAAATCCCCCTCGAACGTCTTCGAGAAAACCACCCCGCTGTCAGGCGAAAGAAAATCCAAATCAAAGAAAACATCGCCCCCTCCCCCCATACGCCAGTACAAAACAGCAAAAAGAACACCCCCGGAGGGTCTCTCCCCCGAAGGTGTCCCGCGAAAAGCATTGTCAGCCTTCCATAATCGCATCCAGTGTCTTCTGCATAGCAGATTCTGTGCTCTTTTTGATGGTTTCGGATCTGGACGCAATCTGGTCTGCGCCGCTCTTGGTCAGGCTGCCCGGCAGGTCGAACGCACCGCCCCAGCCGTACATATTGCCGAGGTCATATACACGGGATCCGAAAATGATGTCCAGCATGGCGGAGGATTCTTCGTCACGGGCTGTCTTGGTCTTCAGCGTTACATCATAATATGCGGGTGTCAGTGTGTACATGGATTCGGCGTTCAGTGCTTCCAGAATCACGCCTGTCCGTTCCGTATTGCCCGCCGTTTTCGGTACACAGATCAGCGCCGCACAGTACAGACTCACCACATTGCGGTATTCTTCCTGCGCTTCGTCCCACTTGGGAATGGGCAGAATCCCGAAATCCGTTTCCATTTCCCGGAACAGGGTGACACGGTTCAGACCCGCAAAGTTGAACAGAGAACGGCCTTCTGCAAAGCACTTGTCCATACAGTCGCTCCATACGGCGTCCCCGGGGTATTTGCTGGTATAATTGTCCACGTACAGGCAGGTATCCATATTCCCGTTGATGGCTACGGCTTTCTGGAATGTATTGATGTAGTGTTCCGTTCCGATGGCCAGCACAGGCATGTCGTCTGCGTCCTTTTCAAAAGCCTGTATGCCGGAACCCATCATCAGGGCCATGGTGTTGAAAGCTTCGCCTTCGATCCCCCACTGGTCAAACTCGTCATGGGTACCGTCACCGTTCAGGTCCTGGGATGCCTGTTCCACCGCGGCCATCAGTACATCAATGGTCCATGTCCCTTCCTGCACCATTGCATACATATCGCCGATGTTCAGGTCTTCCGCCAGTGCTTTGTTGAACTGCAGACACCATGTCGCATTGTTGTCCATAGTGGTCATATCCCCGGCCGTAACATGAAGCATACCGCCGATGGACAGAGAGGCATTGGCGTTCTGGTCATACCAGGGCTTGGTCAGATCCATATAGGGGATAGTGTGCAGATCCAGCAGCATACCACCGGTGATCAGGGAATTGGCCTGATTCCCGTGCAGCAGTACATCGAATCCGTCTTCCCCGGCCTGGATGAGCTTCTGTGCCAGAGGCGTGGGGTTCATATCGGAGTGGGTCATTTCTTCAAACTTGACGTTGAAGGTTTCCGAAATGTAGGTGTTCCGGTTGAATACGGCGTCGTTGATGGGTTCCCCGGTGAGTTCTTCCGCCACAGCGTCAATGGAACGCCAGTGTACGTTGTACAGACCCTTGGTCAGCAGCCGGAACGAGTACCCTTCATAATCTGCTTCCGGCAGATCGGGCAGCAGTTTGGTTTCCTCCGGTGTGGTTTCCACTACGTCGGCAGCCGTTTCTGCGGCGGTTTCGGTATTTTCCGTGGCAGTTTCGCCGCAGCCGCTCATGAGCAGCAGTGCCGCCAGCAGCATGGCAGTGATATGTTTGCAGTGTTTCATATGTATTCCTCATCAGATATTATATTTTTTTACCCAATGGAAAAATTATAGCACACCTGCAAATCCCTGTCAATGTGAATGGCCCTGAAATTCAGGAGAATTTTTTGTTCAGTTTACCGAAACCGCTTCCTGCAGATCCTTCCCTTCCAGCAGATCCGCCAGCGTCACAGCGGACAGATACCGCTCGATCATATCATCCAGATGCTTCCACAGATCCACCGTCAGGCATCGCCCCGACCGGCTGCAGGAACTTCCGTCGCATTCGGGACAGGCCACGGGGGAAATGCCGCCCTCCGCCGCACGAACCACATCCGCTACGGTGACTTCCTCCGGTTTCTTCCCCAGTCGGTATCCTCCGGCTTTCCCGCGCTTGCTTTCCACCAGCTCCGCCCTGGCCAGCGAGGCGACAATGGCCTCCAGATATTTCATGGAAATCTCCTGCCGCAGGGCTACATCTCCCAGGGAAATATATTCTTCCGTATTTTCAGCCGCCGCAATGTCCAGCAGAATCCGCAGGGCATACCGGCCTTTTGTCGATATCATCATGGCATACGCCTCCTTATCCGGTGTATGAATGCTTTTATTTTACCACAAAACTGATAGGAATTCAACCCCGGATGCGCTGAAATTTTTATGAAAAATTTTTGTAATTCCTATTGACAAGGTGGGATTTATATGGTATAATTCCTACAACAGAGATAGGAAAAGAAACAAGGAGGTCACATATGATCTACGCTGACAATGCTGCCACGACCCGCATGAGTGAACACGCCCTGCAGGTATATATAGAATCCGCCAATCAACACTGGGGCAATCCCTCCAGCCTGCACCTCACAGGGCAGACGGCCAAAGCTGCCATGGAAGACGCCCGAGCCAGAATCGCTACGCTCCTGCACTGCGATCCCAGAGAGGTATACTTCACCTCCGGGGGCAGTGAATCCGACAACCAGGCCATCCGTACCGCTGTAATGTCCGGTCTGAAAAAGGGGAAGAACCATGTAGTCTCCACAAAATTCGAGCATCACGCCATTCTCCATACCCTGACCCAGCTGGAAAAGGAACAGGGCATCCGGGTGACGCTGCTGGACGTACATGAAGACGGGCTGATCCGGCCGGAAGAGCTGCGGGAGGCCATCACGGAAGAAACGGCGCTGGTGAGCATCATGTATGCCAACAACGAAATCGGTACCATCCAGCCCATCCACGAGATCGGGAAGATCTGCCGGGAAAAGAAAGTCCTGTTCCATACCGATGCCGTACAGGCCGCCGGGATCCTGGATGTGGACTTTGCCCGGGACGACATCGACATGCTCTCCCTCTCCGCCCATAAGTTCCATGGCCCCAAGGGAGTCGGCGCACTGCTGATCCGGCGGGGTGTGGTACCGTACACACTGATAAACGGCGGCGCACAGGAACGGGGCAAGCGGGCAGGCACGGAAAATGTCCCCGGAATCCTGGCTATGGCCGCCGCCCTGGAAGACGCCGTACGGGACAGAGAAGCCAAAACCGCCCATCTGCTGCCCCTGCGTGACCGGCTCATCGACCAGCTGACGAAAATCCCCCACAGTGCCCTGAACGGGGACAGAGAACACCGGCTCCCCGGGAACGTAAACCTGTGCTTTGAAGGAATCGAGGGCGAAAGCCTGCTGCTCCTGCTGGACGCCAACGGCATCGAAGCCTCCTCCGGTTCCGCCTGCACCTCCGGTTCCCTGGATCCCAGCCATGTGCTGCTGGCCATCGGCAGACCCCATGAGGTGGCCCACGGATCCCTCCGGCTGAGCCTGTCCGGGGAAAATACGGCGGAAGACGTGGAGAAAATCTGTGAAATCCTGCCGCAGGTGGTGGAATACCTCCGGAGTATCTCCCCGGTATGGAAGGATCTGGAATCCGGAAAAGCCGAACACCGGCTGTGAAACCGTTCCGGGAACAGAGTATACCGGTCTTCCTCCGCCATAAAGTGAGATAAAGTGAAAAGCCCAGCGGCGGTGCAAGAATCGTCTGTATCGGGATACGGCATTCTGACGGACTGCAGGAATGCATTCAGAATCTCCTTATAAAAATCAACAATACAGCTTCATACGCCGGCAGCACAGCAGAATCCCCACTGCCTGTTCAGACGATTCTTATGCCGCCGCTGCATGCACGGACGATACACACCATCCAAACCCAGAGAAACACGAAAGGATTACAATATATGGCTATCAATCTGACCAGCAGCAATCCCCTGTACAGCCCCGCCGTCATGGATCACTTCCTGCATCCCCGCAATGTGGGTGAGCTGGAAAACGCATCCGGTGTGGGAGAAGTAGGCAACGCCAAGTGCGGCGATATTATGAAAATCTACCTGCAGATCGACGACGGCATCGTTACCGACGTGAAGTTCAACACCTTCGGCTGCGGTTCCGCCATAGCTGCCAGCAGCATGGCCACAGAAATGATCAAAGGCAAGCCCCTGGACGATGTTCTGGAGCTGACCAACAAAGCCGTGGTGGAAGCCCTGGGTGGTCTGCCGCCCCACAAAGTACACTGTTCGGTTCTGGCCGAAGAAGCCGTAAAAGCCGCCGTAAAGGACTACTACGACAAAAACGGCATCGCCTACGACCCGGAACAGTTCAAAGAAGCCAGCTGCGACCACTGCCACGTAGGGTAAGTAAGATGTAAGAAGTAAGAAATAAGAGGTAACAACAAAACAGCAGAGCGCACCTGCAGCTGACAGATTTTGGATCTGTTCACGGCAGCAACGCTCTGCTGTTTCGTTATATTTCTTACTTCTTATTTCTTAACTTGCACGTACTGGCTCCAGCCGTACTTTCCGTCTTTGTCCTTCACTTCCACACGGACGAAGGTATCGATGGCGGTGGGGACGTATTCGCCGTGGGTCAGGTTTTCACCTACGTCGGAGCGGTGGCCGGTCCATACGCTGTCGGTGTGGTATACAATTTCCTCCACAGGGTCGCAGTCTACCACTACCTTACCGTCTTCCAGCCGTACATCCAGCTTCGGGCCCTGGGTGGCGTAGAACTTCCCTTCCCGGATGGCGGCCAGGATGGCGTCTCTGGTGCATTCCTCTGCCTGTACCCAGATATAGCTGCGGCATCTGTCCCATACGGCGTACAGGTGGGAGTCGTCGGCGGCACCAAGCGGCAGGTATACGCCAAAGGACGCCAGCATATCGGTGATCAGGCCGCTGTAGGGACGGCAGTTCCGGGGCATATCGGAGGTGGAGTTGTAGATTTCAGTCATATCGAAGGGAGTGTCCCGGTGGATGGACAGAATCTGCTCGGGGGAGTTCAGGCTCCATGCGGGATGGGCAATGATGGCGATGCCGCCGAACCGATGGATGGTGTCCACGATTTCCTGTCCGGTCAGGGGATTGTCCGGAGTGGAACGGCGGATCTGCGGATCGGTTTCCATACCCACGCCGACGATGTGGAACACGCCTTCTTTTGGAGTGGCGCCGATGTTGTATTCACAGCCGGTCAGACACAGCAGGCCTTCAAATTCATCCGCAGGGCCCACCTTCCAGTGATCGGTGCGGGCGACGAAGTCATATCCGTTTTCCGCATACAGAGCCGCCGCTTCGGCCGGAGTCAGTTTCCCGTCGGATTCGGTGGTATGCATATGCAGGTTTCCCTTGAACCATTTGCGTCCTTTGTTGTCTGTATACATATTGGTTTCCTCACATTTATGCAGATGTACTATAACAACAGTATAGCATAAATCCCCCCGGAACACAACAGAAAATCCCATCAAAAATCCGTTCGGGAAAAGGCATATTTTTGTCACAAAAAAAACAGGCTCCCCGGAGGCAGAACCCACGGAGAGCCACATGACAGAGATCGTTCGGATCTCGTTTTATTTATCTCTTTCTGGAGATGGCATACCCTGCAGCAGAAACAACAGCGGCAACGGCAGCGATCACACCGGCGTCAAAGGTCTGGGGAGCAGCAGCTTCGTCGGAAGCAGTATCCACCACTTCCGCAGCGGTTTCTTCCACCGGAACAGGCTTTTCGGGGATATCCAGAACATTGGATACGTAAATGGTGTCAGTCTTGCTGTGGTCGCAGGCATAGATCTGATTGTTCATGATGCCTACGCCGGAGTAACCGGTGTCCACAATGTCGCTGGTGGGCAGATATTCGCCTACAACGATCATATCGGCAGCGTCGATTACGTATACCATGGATTCGGTCTTGTTGCGGCAGCCTACTACCACGTATTCGTCAGCGAACATGGAAACGCCCCAGGGTTCGGGCAGACGGATTTCTTCGATGAATTCGCCCTTCATGTTGGCCTTTACCAGAGTATCGCCCTTGCTGCCGTCGTACTTCAGAGCTGCAAAGTATACATTGCCCTGGGAGTCCATGGCGCAGTTGCCGCCTTCGGTTACGGAGAAGGTTTCGGGCAGGTCGTACCAGCAGATTTCGGTGGGCTTCTTCACGTCGGTAACATCGAAGAAGTACAGACGGTTGGTGTCGTAGTTGCAGATCAGAGCCATGATGTACTTGCCGTCCACGTTGGCAACGCCTACACCGTTCACACCGATCTTACCGTCGATCTTGACTTCCACATAGGACAGTTCTTCCAGGGTTTCCATATCGCAGATGGAGAAGAAGAAGGAACCGTTGTTGGGCGCATTGGCGATACCGTTGTAAACATACCCACGGTCGTCAACAGCGATGGCCTTGATATAGGAGCCGGGGTCGGTGGTGAACTGATAGGAGTCCAGCATTTCGCCCTTGGGATTGAACTTGTACATGGTGGGGCCGCCCTGCAGGTTGCCGCCGAAGTAGTACTTGCCGTTGGGGTCTACTGCGAAACCGCGCATCTGGTAGGTACCCAGCACATCGGTGCCGTAGGTAGCCAGCGCTTCAAATTCCGCGTCCATAAACGCACTGTCGCACCAGCCGGCAGCTGCACCCAGAGCACAGGCCACGGTCATCACAGTCGCCAGAGCCAGAGTCAGAAACTTTTTCATTGTATTTTCCTCCCGGAAATAGAATTTAGGGTATCTCCATTGTAGCACCATTTGTAGCTTTTGTCAACCGCCAATTCACAATTTTTTGAACCCTGGTTCCTCACAGCCGCACCGTTTCCTCCACCACGCTGTTCTCGCTGTCCACCTGTACCGATTCCGTGTATTCCAGTTTCCCGATCCGGCATCCGGGGCCGATCTTCACCACACGCCCGCTGACCCGGTTGGCATGGGTATAGGACAGATCAATCACATCCCCTTCGATGGTGTCCGTTTTCAGCTCTCCCGGATCCCCGGTGCCCCCGTTTCCGCCGCGGACGATCTCGATGCCGAAGACTCTGATCTTCCATCCGCCGTTTCCGGGGCCGCCGCCGGGTTTGTGGGCCACCAGAATGTCCGTGCCGCCGATGGAGCCGATTTCCGGGTGGTTACTGTTGTACAGGTATATCCGCACTTTCTCGCCGTTCAGCAGTCCCCGGATATGCCCGCCGCCGTTCACTTCCATGTCTTCCCCTTCGCAGTCGCCGCCGATGGATGCGGAACCGCTGGAACGGAAGCTGTGGCAGTGTACGGAGCCTTCCACTTTGCCGGAGCCGTTGATGGATACACTGCCGTTCCCGGTGATGCTGCCTTCCACCCGTCCGCTGCCGTTGATGGTAAAGCTGCCGTCTGTCCGGAGTCCGCCGCGGATACTGCCGGAGCCGTTGATGGTCATGGCGTCGCAGACCAGATCCCCGTTGACCCGACCGCTGCCGTTGATGGTGACACTGTTGTATGTTCCGCCGCTGATGGAACCGGAACCGTTGATGTTTGCGTTGTTCATATATTGCCTCCTTCTGCCGCTTCCCTGATCATCTGGGTCAGATCCTTACCGTTTGACAGTCCGATGTATGCGATGTCCGACAGATCCAGTGTGGACACTCCGCTGCCGCTGGCATGCCGGATCACCAGCTTCACACCTTCCGTCCGGCTCCGGTATTTTTCTGCCAGCTCCTCCAGAGAACTGTCATTCTTCTGGGACAGAATCTCCTCCATCCGGGCGCACATCAGATCCTTCGGAAAAAAGGTCTCCTGCCCCGTCTGGGTAGACTGTCTCACAAACCAGTCCTCCGGAATCAGCCCCATCCGCTTCCACCGGTACAGAGCCCCATAGGAAATCCCGTATTTCGCCAGCACTTCCTTTTTGGAAATATATTCCTCCATAGCCCCTCCTTTCGTAACACTGTTACGTTACATTGGCATCATTATACCATAACACTGTTACGCTGTCAACCCCCACCAGAAAAAATATGCACAGAAAAAGAGATAAGCCGTACCGAAAAATACTTCTTATCTCTTACATCTGATTTCTTATCTATCCAATGATCTGCTGCACCAGCATCCATGCGAACAGCCAGTGCATGTCTCTTGTGGGATGGTTCAGCTTGTTGGACAGCAGTTCCGTTGTGTTGATCCCTGCCGCCTCCATGGCTTTCCATTTGCTGTAGCAGTCCACCACGGGAACCCCGCACTTCTCTGCCGTGGCCTTTGCCGCATCGATGTACGCATCCAGAATCCCGTCTTCCATAACCTTGGCAAACTGCACTGCCAGCCGTTTGAACAGGTCGCTTTGGATATGGCAGCTGGTGTTGAAATTCATGGTATTGGGCGTCATGAAAATCACCTCAGACCCGGCTTCCTTGAGTCTGGTGAAAATGCTTTCCAGTGCTGCAGTATACCGTTCGATCCCGGCCATTCCGCCGCCGCTGTCGTTGAGCCCGTAGCAGACCACGGTCAGATCCGGCCTGAAGGGCAGTACATCTCTGTCCAGCCGGTTGTTCCCGTTCGGCGCGCTGTCCCCGCTGATGCCTGCCGCAATGACGTTGAGCTGTGCCCCGGGACAAAGCTGCCGCAGGATGGACGCTGTCTTGGCGGCATAATTGTTTTCCGGCTCGTACACGGTATCCAGTCCGCCGCCTCCGGTTTCATACACCTCAAAGCACCCCTGGGTCACGCTGTCTCCCAGAAACGCAATGGTCACCGGCGGTCTGCCGTATTTGTCGTTATGGTTGGCGGAAAGTTTCTGCAGAAATTCCATAAAGTTCCTCCCGGATCCGTCTGATTTTTCTCCATTATAGCACGATATGCGCCGTTTTGCAACAGAAAAAGGGCTCCCGCAGGAGAAAAACACTTCCTGTGGAAAACCCTTTCCTTTTGCTTATGGGAATGGATGTCCCTTTGGAAAACTCACCCGTTATATCCATAGGCCGCCAGCATTTCCGCAAGGGCAGTCTTTGCAGCGGATTCGGCGCCGGCATACTTGGAAGCCAGGTCCGTGGAATTGTTTCGCACCAGATTTACGAACAGGTGACCCAGACCGTTCAGAGAAGTGGAGCACAGATACCCCAGGTCAAAGGTCAGGGAGTCACGGATGATGTCGATCATTTCGGCGGATTCTTCGTCACGGGAGTTCTTGGTCTTCAGAACCACATCATAATAGGTGGGTACCACGGTGCGGTAGGATTCGGCGCAGAGGGCTTCGGTGATGATCCCGGAGAATTCCTGATCCTTTACGTCGATGGGCAGTACAAACAGGTCAAAATTGTCCCGGGAGGTGCTGGCGTAATCGGCCTGGGCGTCGTCCAGCTTGGGATAGGGCAGGATTCCGAAGTCGGTTTCCATATCCCGCAGGGCGGTGATGTTGTCAAAGAAGATGGCATAGAACAGTGCCTGACCGTTTGAGAACATGTTGTTGTAGGTGGTCAGATCGCCGCCTTCGCTGAATGCATAGGCAGAGTGGGCATCGTTGTACAGGCTGACCACACGGTTCAGAATATCCACGGCCTTTTCGGACATCATGGTGATTTCCAGCCCGCCGTCATCGGTATGGGACACCAGATCCATCTGACAGCCGATCTGGAAGGTATCAATGCTGGTGGACCAGTTGGAAACCAGGCCGTAGGTGTCGTTCTGATCCCATGTGCCGTTCCCGTCGGAGTCGTTGGATACAGCAGCAGAGAATTCCGCCAGCTTATCCATGGTCCACTTGCCTTCTCTGGTAAGGCTGTACAGGTCTTCGATGCCGAAGTCCAGCGCCACCTGCTTGTTGAACAGGAAGCCGAACATATCGTCCCACAGAGACAGGGAATAGTCCCCTGTCAGAAGCAGCAGTTTGCCGTTTACGGTCAGTGCTTCGGATACTCTTTCGCTCCACCAGGGGCGGGACAGGTCAATATAGGGTACATCGTGCCAGTTCAGCAGAATGTTCTTGGTGACCACTTCCGGTACGGTGGATGCATAGCCGGCTACCAGGTCATAGGCACCGTCCCCGGCCATAACAGAGGTTTCCAGATCCTGATTCCAGGTCTTGGAGGAAGATCCCCATTCGCAGGCAGGCGCGGTGTATTCCATGGTGATGTTGTAGAGTTCCATGATTTTGGTGTTCCGGGTGTACAGGGCATCGTTCACGGCTTCCCCGGTCATGTCTTCCGGCATGAACTTATGGAAGTAGTTCTGTCTGGTCAGCAGATGGAAGTTCCGTCCGCCGAAATCTTTCTCCGGCAGGTTGTCGTCGATCTGTTCCCGGGTGGTTTCTCCCAGAGCGGCTTCGGTTTCTCCGGCTTCGTTGGCAGCGGCAGTTTCTGCTGTGGTTTCGGCAGCGCCGTCTCCGCAGGCAATCAGGCTGGTGGAAGTCATCAGCGCAGCCAGCAGCAGAGCAAACAGCTTCTTGGCTTTCATATAGATTCTCCTTATGGTATAGGTTGTTTGGATCGGTACAAAAACAGTATACCATATCCCGTCCGATTTCTCAATAGCTCCCGTAATTTTTTTGCCCGGAGTACCTATGTTTGGAACATCTTACAAAACAAAAACCGCCCCAGGGTACAGGAGCGGCTTTCAGAACCCTTACGGGTCTATGTTTTTGTCAGGTATGACTTAGTGCTTCTTGGAGATAGCGTAACCAGCAGCGGAAACGATAGCAGCAACAGCAGCTACGATACCAGCGTCGAAGGTCTGAGGAGCAGCAGCAGCAGCGTCTTCTACAACTTCAACGGTTTCGGGTTCGGTTTCAACTACGATAGCTTCTTCCAGAGTGATGTCAGCAAAGCCCTTGGCGTTCTTACCGAAGCCGGTGCAGCCCTGACCCAGCTGGGTGTGGATGTAGTCCTGATCGTTACCCCAAGAGATAACGATGCAGTAGCCGTATTCAGCGCCTTCAGCAGCCTTTACAGAAGAGAAGCCTGCGAAAGGAGTTCTGATTTCGTAAATAATGGTATCACCATCAACGATAACTTCGAAGTCGTCGCCGGTGGGATCATAGCTCTTAGCAGCCCATACGTTCACGATTTCGTCACCGGAGTCGGAGGTCAGACCAACACCGTATTCCAGACGATCTTCGCCTTCAGCGTCAACTTCAGCGAGGTTCATCTGGATAGCACCGGAATACCACATGGAAGCAGGATCTGCGCCCCAGGTATTGTTGTGGCCGTTGGCATCTTCGAATTCGATGTAGGTGTACAGATAGTCAGCATCCCAGGACATACCCAGTTTGAAGTCCAGGTTCTTGGCAGCGTCATCGTTTGCAGCATCGTTTGCAGCAGCGGAAACCCAAGTGTTCTTAACATCGATTTCAGCGTATTCGCCTTCGGTCCATTCGCCGTCAGCAGCCCATTCAACGTCAGCAGCGATACCCTTTACGCCGAAAGCAACGCCCTTGCCGTCGTAACCTTCGCCGATGTCTTCTGCAGGAACAGAACCAGCAGCAGCGGTAGCAGCCATAGCAACGGTCAGCAGACCAGCCATGATGAGAGAAAGAGTCTTCTTCATTATAATACCCTCTTCAAATATTATTTTTGTCCGGTGGAGTATACCCTAATCATGCAAATGCATGAATTCCTCCTGCGGCTCGAATGTATTTTATCACAGAATTCATAAATTGTCAATATACTTTCCCATGTATACTGCATTTTTCTGTCCACAAAACATTTTGTTTTCAGTATTTTTACGTCGTCTTCACAATCCAACTATTTTTTAGCAAAGAAAAAGCCCTCCCGGAGGAGAGCTTTATGTATCTAAGTAAGACTTAGTGCTTCTTTGCGATAGCGTAGCCGGCAGCGGATACGATAGCAGCAACAGCAGCGATCACGCCTGCGTCGAAGGTCTGGGGAGCAGCTGCGGGAGCTTCAACAACTTCTTCAACTACTTCAGCTTCGGTTTCAACAACAGGAGCAGCTTCCATCTTTACGTTAACGTGCTGGTAAGCATCCTTGGGACCACCGGTGATACCGTCGCCCAGAGACCACATGTAGTAAGCACCTGCACCACCGTCATAGCAGATAACGGGGCAGAACTTGAATTCGTAGCCTTCAGCAGCGGACTTTTCGGTGAAAGCGGTCAGGGGAACTCTGATTTCGTAGATAACAGTGTTGCCGTCGATGATGCATTCGAAGTCTTCTACAGCACCGTTGTCAGCAGCGTAGCCCTGTACGGGAGCGTCCAGAGGAGAAGCCCAGTTGATGGTGGTCTTTTCGCCGGAGTCAGAGTACTGACCGTAACCGGTTTCCAGACGGTCGGTAGCTTCGCCAGCTACAACGTCCATGTCAGCAAAGCCCAGCTGAACGATTTCGCCGTCCCAGAAGGAGGGGTGATCAGCAGCGGTGAAGTGGTGACCGGTAGCTTCGGTGTAGGACATCCATACGTAAACGTATTCTTCGTCCCAGGACATAGCCAGATCTACGGGCAGATTCTGAGCAGTGTCAGAAGCGGCTGCATCGCTGCACACGCCAACGCACCATTCGGTCTTGTAGTCTACGTCGTAGTATTCGCCTTCGGACTTAACGCCGTCAACGAGCCAGGTGGTGGTAGCCTTCTGGATACCGAAACCGATCTTACCCTGCAGATCTTCGGGCAGAGTTTCTACAGCAGAAGCAGATACTGCCATAGCGCCAACCAGCAGGCCGGCCAGTACGAGAGAAAGAGTCTTCTTCATTTTCTTTACCTCTTCTAAAATTTTTTCCTACCGTGAACGGATATAAGTATACCCTTTCACGATGTGTTCATATTTTAACACTTTTTCAACGTATTGTCAAGGCATTTGCAAAATTTCATTTCATTTAATAATAAAAACAATATATAAATCTCTGCGCAAACAGAAATCCCCGCCCGAAGACGAGGATTCTGCAAACAGATATGTTATTAACTTAGTGCTTCTTGGAGATAGCGTAGCCGGCAGCGGAAACGATAGCAGCAACGGCAGCGATCACACCGGCGTCGAAGGTCTGGGGAGCAGCAACGTCTTCTACAACAACTTCAGCTTCGGTTTCAGCTTCGGTTTCGGGAACAACTTCTTCGGTCAGGGTTACGTTCCAGTACAGGTACTTGCCTTCGTCGGAGATACCACCAACAGCAACGTCAACGGGGTTGGCAGTGTCGTCGATAGCGGGCATGTACAGGGAGTAGAATACGAATTCGTCAGCAACAGACAGCTTAGCGCCCTGGGGCATGATGGTTTCCCACTTGAAAGCTACTTCGTAAACGGTGGTGTTGCCTTCACGAACGATAGCGATCTTGTCATAAGTAGGAGTGAAAGCGCCGGTTTCAACAGCGGTACCAGCTTCAGCGGTTTCGGTGTTCCACAGGATCTGACCGTCATTGTTCAGACCAACGATGGTCTTGGTGATGGAGTCAGTGATGCTCTTGTCAGAGATGATCTGCCAGATGAAGGAGGTACCCTTCCAAACGGAACCTTCGTTGCCGGGAGTAGCAGCATTGTAGGTAGCCTTGGTGTCGATTACGGAGCAGTAGTAGAAATAGTTTTCGTCCCAACGCATGTAGGTCTTCATGTCGTTGGGCAGCAGTTCGTCGTTGGTCAGCCATGCAGAGTCAGAAGCACACAGGCTCAGGTAGGGATCACGGTTTTCCTTGGTGATCACGGAGATGGGATTGGAACCCCATTCTTCTTCGGAGAACTTACCGTCGATCTTGGGAGCAACGGAGATCTGTTCTACTTCGATTTCAGCGAGACGGCCGGTTACGTCGGCGGCGGATGCGGTCATTGCTGCGGAAGCGGCTACGATAGCGGTCAGCAGCAGGGCGATGAACTTCTTCATGGGTATCACCTTTTCCTTTATAAATGAAATGTATTTATATACCCCGCAGGGATATATACGGTTTGCTTTGTACACCTATGACAAAACTATTTCACAGGCATATCTTTTTCCCAGAACGCACGAAAAGCCTACCGAAGCAGGCTCTTCGTATGTGTTATGGATTTTCTTTGCTTATCTCTTCTTGGAGAGAGCGTAACCGGCGGCGGATACGATAGCGGCAACAGCAGCGATCACGCCAGCGTCGAAGGTCTGGGGAGCAGCGGGAGCGTCAACCACAACGTCAACAACTTCAGCTTCGGTTTCGGGTTCGGGCAGAACAACTTCTTCTGCAACGCACTTCATACCGTAGTCACCGGCCTGAGAACCGGAAGCGGAACCGGCAGCAGCACCGTCGTCCAGACAGTTGTTAACCTGCAGAGTGAAGGAGAATTCCTTGCCTGCGCCCAGATCGTTCATGGGCAGAGCAACTTCGATGCACCAGCCGTCGTCGGTGTAGTTGGCAACGGACTTGGCACCAGCAAAATCATAGGGAGTCTGGCCATCGCCGTCACCGCCCAGGAAGAAGTTACCGTCAGCGGCAGCGTGGATCTTGTGACGCAGACCTTCGTCGATGAACCACAGTTCAGCAGCGTCATTCTGCCAGGTCTTTTCACCGGTCAGAGCAACGGGAGTGTCGTCAACGTTCACAGTGCAGACATACAGATAGTTGTCATCCCACAGGAAGTAGGAAGCAGCTTCGGAGAAGTCCTGAATGTCAGCACCGCCCCATGCATAGTTTACGGAGTCAGATTCGATGGTGTACACAGCAGACTGGAGATAGATGTCATCCAGAGCGCCGTCCAGTTCGGGAGTACCCTTGAGGATTTCGTTTGCACCGGCAGCGGATGCGGGAGCGATCATGGCCACGGCCAGCAGACCAGCCATCAGCAGAGAAGCGAGTTTCTTCATAACATTTTCTCCTTGTAAAATTTTTGATATATACAAGCATAGCTTAGTATGGAGATATTATAGCATTTCCGCCATAAATAGTCAATAGATTTTTCACAGATTTATCAGGTAAAAATGACGAAAAACACCATTCCATGCAGGATTCTGCCCCTGTCCCGTCATTTCCGGCCGCCGAATTCTCTGGTATTTTCAGCGTTAATTATTCGTTATTTGTGAATATACTGCATAACAGACAATCCGTTCATCGGTATTTTTTACTTTTCAGCAGGTTGACCTGCGGACATTTCTGTGCTATACTATACAAGGAATACATGTTTTCCACAGAATCCTGCGAAAAACCAGCCGATTTTCTCCGGACATGTATCCGACAAATTTTTTTATCACAAGGAGAATTGCTGTTATGAAAAACAGAATTCTGGCCAGTGCTCTGGCTCTCGTACTGGTAACCGGTATGGCAGTTTCCGCCTCCGCTATCGGTTCCACCGATATTTCCATCGCCAAGGTATACAATATGCCCGTAATCGATGGGAAGTATGACCCCGCAGAAGGCTGGGGCGAACCCGTTGAAGTTATCAATGCTGGCAACATCAACGACTTCCTGTCCGACGCCGCTTATGCCGGTGACGCAACCCTGCTGCCCGAATCCGTTACTTCCTACCTGCGCTGGGACGAAGAAAACCTGTACTTCTGCTCCGTAGTTGTTGACCCCATCCACTACAATGACAACGTTCCCGAAGATCCGGGTTCCGCATGGGCCGGCGACGCTCTGCAGTACGACATCAAGTCCATGGCAGACGAAGACACCGCCAACCGTAACCGTTTCTTCTACGGTCTGTCCAATGACGGCAAGCTCTGCGCCAACATGGACAAGGTGGAAACCGGTGCTACTGCTGAAGGCGGCACAAACTTCGCATGGAAAGAATGCGTAGTTACCCGTGACGAAGCCGCCAAGACCACCACGTATGAAACCATCTTCGACCTGACCCAGCTGATGCCCGACGGTTCCGTAGTTGAAGGCGACCAGTTCTATGTACGTCAGATCGTTCTCTGCACCAAGGACGCTGCCACCGAAGACGTTGTTGACATCAACGCTCCCGGCGTAAACGCAGGTGACTACCTGTACTGGAAGGTTTCTCTGGCCGGTGTTCCGGAATCCGAACTGGTTGTTGAAGAACCCGAAACCGAAGCTGAAGTTGTGGAAGAAGTTGCTGCTCCCGCTACTTTCGACGCAGGCGTGATCGCTGCTGTTGCCGCTGTTGTATCCCTGGCCGGCTTTGCAGTATCCAAGAAGCACTAAGTCACTCCTCTCCCAGAGTCAAAGGACAGTCGTAGTTTCTGCGGCTGTTCTTTTTTTGCCCGGAAGCGGGAAGCCGTTTTCTCCAGAAAAAACAATAAATTCTGAAAATATTTTTCATTTCACTATTGCATTTACCGGCAAGTTATGGTACAATAGACAGGCTAAGTGGTTTTTACAGGGTATATTTATGCCCATTCAATTTCCAAAAAACACTACCCCGGAGCCCGGATGAGAGGTTTCCGGCGGATCACGGAGGCTATTATGCAAATCGCAATCGGTATCATTCTCATTATCGCCGCCATTTTCCTGATCGTAGCTGTTCTGATGCAGCACGGTAAGTCCCACAACCTGTCCGGTACCATCGCCGGCGGTGCAGAAACCTTCTTCGGCAAGACCAAGGGTTCCACCCTGGACAAGAAGCTGTCCAAGCTGACCACTGTTGTTGCCATCATCTTCTGCGTACTGGTTCTGGTTTCTTATCTGATCCAGGATACCACCGACTTCAGCAACCTGATGGGCAGCGGTTCTGTTGACGCAGGCACCGAAACCATCCCTGTAGAAGACGTTGTCGGTGAAGTTGCTGTGGAAGGCGAAGCTGCAGAAGCAGAAACCGAAGCAGCTGCTGAATAAGGCAGGTTAAACAAGCAAAAAGCGGGACTCGGACGGGTTCCGTTTTTTTGTGACCGCAGGCATGTATAAATCCCCGGAAATGACACATGAATAATGACAGAACACTCTGTCGGGAAAGGGAATCCATTTGACAAAACAGAAAAACAACATCAAACGGGAGCAGCAGCGGGAACTGCAGGAAGAAGAAGCCTCCCAGATCCGTACCAGAAAAGTCCGGTTCACGGGAGGAGGTTTTGCGTTCCCCGCCCCGGAAACCACCGGAAACACGGAAAAAAAACGCCGCCCCTCCGGAAAAGACGCCATTATTGTGGAAGGCAGACCCGGTCAGGCCAATATGAAGAAGCAGGCCACCCCGGATGCCGCACCCGTACCAGAAGCCAAACCGGCGCAGAAGCAGAAAAAACAGACCGCCGCCAGACAGGAGAAACAGGACGGCAAACCCGCACCAAACCAGAAGAAGCAGGATACCAGGCCTGCACCGGAACAGAAGAAGCAGGATACAGCACCTGCCGCAGAACAGAAGAAGCAGGACAGCAAGCCGGCACAGAAACCCAAACAGCAGAATACCAGGTCTGCCCGGAAACAGGCGAAAAACGAATCCAAAACCGTACCGGAGCAGAAAAAGCCGGAAGCCAAACCGGCACCGGAACAGAAGAAGGACAGAAAATCTCCTCAGAAGAACCGGAACAGCATTCCCGCAGCAGATACAAAGGACGCAAAACCGGCATCCGGGGAAAAACTTTCCGTCCCCGTACAGAATCCGCCGGAACCAAAGAAAAACGCACCGGCACAGAATCAGAAACAGAACCGGAAAAACCAGAAAAAATCCGCAGAAACAGCCGTCACCCAGCCAGCCGCCGTACAGACCGTACCCGTACCGGAACCGGAAAAGACAGAGCCTGTTTCTGCCGATATTGCTGCAGAAAAAATGAGAAATAATAAAAAAGGAAGAAAACCCGCCGATGCCCGCAGAAACGGCCGGGACAAACGCACCCAGCCGAAGGATCACAGACCCGCGGGCCGTGGCAGAGAAGCCGACACCGTACTGGACTGCCGGTTCAGCTACAGCGGCCGGGGCTTCGGTTTTGCCGTACCGGTGGAACAGGGCAATAGCCCGGATAAGAGCCTGGGGGAAGATATCTTCATCGCTCCCCGTGCCTCCATGGGTGCCATGACCGGAGATCTGGTGCAGGTACGGGTATTTCGCCGGCCGGGGAACGGACACAGTGCCGAGGGGGAAGTCGTCTCCGTCACGGAACACACCGTGGAAGCCGTCACAGGCCGTCTGACCGTAGCGGAGGATTATGCCGCCGTGAAGCCGGACAACGAAAAGCTCCGGGTACTGATCTATGTGCCTCTGGAAGACTGTGAAATGATCGGGGCGAAGGACGGGGACAAGGTGGAAGTGGTTCCCGACGGAGAGCCCTGCTTCACCCGTTCCCGGTCCATTACCATCCAGCGCCGGAAGCATAACAAATACGACGAAGTTCCCTTCTTTGACACCAAAGGACGGATCACCACCCTCTTCGGCGCCTCCTCCGGCAGAGAAGCCAACTACGCCGCCATTCTCCACGCCAGCGGGATCCGGACGGAATTCCCCCCGTATGTGAAGAATGCCGCTGCTGCCGCTGCCGAACAGCCTCTGACCGCCGCCGGACGGGTGGATCTGCGTGACCGGGTGATCTTCACCATCGACGGTGCGGACGCCAAAGACCTGGACGACGCCATCTCCCTAGACAGAAACGCCGACGGGGACTGGGTGCTGGGGGTACACATCGCGGACGTATCCCACTATGTGCCCTATGAATCCTGCGTGGAAAAGGAAGCCAGAACCAGAGGCACCAGCGTATACTTCACGGACAAGGTAATCCCCATGCTGCCGGAAGAGCTGTCAAACGGTGCCTGTTCCCTGAACGCCGGAACGGACAAGTATGCCCTCTCCTGCGAAATCACCCTGACTCCCACCGGACAGCGGAAACGGGTGGAGATCTACAAATCCATCCTGCGCAGCACCGTCAGAGGGGTGTACAGCGAAGTCAACGACCTGTTTGACAAAGGCGACGAAAGCCCTTACAGAGAAAAATATGCTGCCGCCTGGCCGATGCTTGTGGAAATGCGTTCCCTGTACCGGATCCTGAAGAATCAGGCGGAAACCCGGGGCGTCATGGAACTGGAAGACGCTGAGGCACAGATTCTTCTGAATGCGGAAGGCTTCCCCGTGGAAATTGTCCGCCGGGAACGGGGAGATGCGGAAAAGATAATCGAGCAGTTCATGCTGCAGGCCAATATGGGGGTTGCAGAAACCCTGCGGGCAAAGGAGCTGCCCTGCCTGTACCGGATCCACGAAGAACCGGACAAGGACAAGCTGCACGCCTTTGCCGTGTACGCCCACAATCTGGGACTGCCCACCTTCGGACTCACCGCGGAATCCGCCGATGAAAACACTTCCCTGTCCGACAAGCTCATGGGCATCATTGCCGAAGCGTCCCGACGGGAAATCGGGGATATTGTGTCCTCCGTCCTGCTGCGCTCCATGATGAAGGCAAAATACGTGGCCACCCCCGGCTCCCATTTCGGTCTGGGTGCGGAAACCTACTGCCATTTCACCTCCCCCATCCGCCGGTATCCCGACCTGTTTGTACACACGGTGCTGACCGCCGTACTGCCCTACACCCCCGACGGACGGCTGACCGCAGACACCCCCCTGCCCCCGGAAGCCATGCCCCAGATGCTGGCCGCCGCAGCTCCCGAACGGGGCGTCTCCTCCACCGACACGGAAATCACGGCCCAGCAGACGGAATGGAAGATCGAGGATCTGTACATGGCGCTGTATATGTCCGACAAATTGGGACAGGTGTTTGATGTGACAGTGATCTCCGTCATGAAGTTCGGCCTGTTCGTCCAGTGCAGCAATCTGGTGGAAGGCCTGATCCCCGCCCCGCTGTTCCCGGACGCCGTAGTAAACGAAGCCTTCTGCACCCTCCGTTCCGGCGGCACCCTGTACACGCTGGGCACCAAGATGCAGGCCAGACTGGTGGAAGCAGACCCCGCAAACGGCAGAATCACTTTTGCACCGGTGGAAGAAAAATAAGAAGTATATTATTAAAAGAGCAGAAAATTGACCCTGCTCTTTTAATAATTTTATGTAGATTTAAAAATGATATAGTAGTATAATATGAGATATATAATCATTTGTGGAGGAATGCACAATGAGATACGAAATGATTATTGAAAACGGCATTGTTACATTTCGTGAATGCGCAGGGGAGAGTAAAGAAACGAAAAGGATGAAAGGTAAGAGCATAATTGGATTCCCTCTTGATTATGTTCTTCTTGACCTAGAAACAACTGGTCTTGACCCCCTTTATGATGAAATTATCGAGTTTGCTGCTTTACGTATCAGAGATGGTAGTGTTTCAAATGTTTTCCAAACTTTGATTAAGCCATCCAACGAGATTCCCGACTACATAACTGAACTGACCGGTATTACAAATGAAATGGTTGCTGATTCACCATCCATCGAAGAAGTTATTAATGATATTTATGATTTTATAGGGAATGATATAGTTGTTGCTCATAATTCTCACTTTGATATAAATTTTTTATATGACAACATTTTGCAAAATATAAACAAACATTTCAGTAATAACCATATTAACACGGTCCGGATTGCTCGCAAGTGCTTACCAGAGATTCCACATCATCGACTTTCCGATCTAGTCGCACATTTAAATATCAAAACAGAAAATTCACATAGAGCTTTATCGGACTGTTATGCTACATATGAGTGTGTCCAAAAGTTATACACTATCGCATTGACCAAGTTTGGCAGCATTGATTGTTTTATTGATTCTTTTTCCAAGAGATACAATAATACCACTTATAATAAAAAATTATCAGAAGTTTCTACAGACAAAACAATCTTTGATGAAACGCATCCTCTTTATGGACAAGTTTGTGTCTTTACAGGAAAACTTGAACGCATGAATCGCCTTGAAGCTGCCCAGCTTGTAGTAAATTTTGGCGGAATATTCGAGGACTCACTCACACAAAGAACAAATTATCTCATTTTATCTAATTCTGGTTACCATGATGTTATTTCTGGAAAAGCCAGTAGTAAATATGAAAAAGCTACTAAGTATAAGTTAAAAGGGCAAGATATAGAAATAATCTCTGAAGATATATTTTACGATCTTGTATTGGGGGAATAAATGAATAAAGAACATATAGAAAACATTTTTAAATCTTTTCTCACAAAAGATGGATGTACCAATTTTTCTGATAAACACTTCTATAACTGCCGCCCATTGATCAAAAGTGTGAATGGAGCACAAATCGAATACGGTTTTTCCCTTTCTTTATTCGGCGTAATGGCACTACATTGTCAGTACAATGGTAAATGGGCTGAATATATCGATATTACATCTCATTGTTATAAATCAATTGATGTAACTGGCATAGCCTTTTCTGGAAATGAGTGGTATCATGTGAAGTCCGACCCCATAGTCCTTACAGATCTTTTAAGTAAAATATATCGTTATTGCCGCAATAATGCTACTTCCGAATTCGATTGTTGCTCTCTATATCTCGAATGCTCTAATTTAAAAAAGTGTATAAATCCCCGTCCAGAACGCGGTATGCTTTGTAGCTATCGCAAAAAGCTTGAAAATGGAATTATATTTTATGGAATAAACCGTACAAAAAAAGGATGAGTCCCCCAACCCATCCTTTTTTGTTTTCAATTCTGTAGCCATATCCGCCTTCTCCATCTGTTCCATGTATTAACCATAAGTTGTTATTTCTCATCTCTTCTCTCCCCCGTCTCTCTCTCAAACTCCAGTATGTCCCCCGGCTGGCAGTCCAGGACGTCGCAGATGGCTTCCAGGGTGGAGAAACGGATGGCGCTGACGTGGCCGTTTTTCAGCTTGGACAGGTTTACATTGGCTACCCCTACCCGCTCGGACAGCTCGTTCAGGGACATCTTCCGGTCGGCCATGACCCGGTCAAGGCGCAGGATAATCGGCATGGTGTCTCCCTCCCTTACAGCGTCTCGTCGGACAGCTTCTGCAGTTCTGCGCCGTACTCGAAGATCCACGCCACCAGCATCAGGATGGCGAACACCACAAGGAAACCTGCGTCAAAAGTGTAATTGACTGTGATGTTACGGATGATATAGCTTCCCAAAGCTCCCTCTTCCAGCCGCGGCATAATCTGCTTCATTTCCACGGCAACCTCCAGCATGGTCACCAGATTGGAAATTACACCTGTCACCATCACAGCCCAGGCGGACTTACGGATGTCTCTGCAGACAGTACCGGAAAAGGGATTCCCTTCCTTCATGGGCAGCAGGATCCGCCGGAAAACTTTCAGAATGTACCAGAACCCCGCCACATACACCGCATCCAGCGCAAGGACGATCCAGACAAGCGGCAGAGCTTCACCGTTTTCCAGCTGTGCTTCCTCTGCCAGTTCAAAGGTGAGGTTCCCCACATCCACAGTATTCAGGTTCTCCCCGATGACAATCCCCGGCTTCACCGCATTGGTAACCGTCAGTACCGCCGCCACGCACACCGCAGCGATCATACAGATCACAATACTCTTCTGCAGCACCCCGGCAAACTTCTCCAGTCCGCCTGCCATTTTCTTCATTTTCTCCAGATTCATAACGCCCTCCATAAAGTTATTAACGTTTATCATTAAATACAGTATACACCATATGGAAGCCGTTGTCAATACCTTTTTTAACGATTATCGTAAAAAATTTGCACCAAAAAAGTACGGCAGGCCCCGTACAGGAAAACCCGCCGCACTTTATGACTCTGCTTCTTACTTCTGATCTCTTACTTCTTACTTATCTTCACGCTCTGATCTGCACCCCGGTCGCCGTAATCACCAGTTCCGACACACCCGGCTGCAGGTTCCATTCGCCAGTTCCGGGATCCTGCGTATAGGTGGCGGCCGGTACCGTGATGGGCCCGGTGGTGGTAAACAGACCGGTGGCGTTGTCGTAGGTGTAATCCTCCCCTTCCGTCCACACTTCCCCGTTGAAGGTCACTTCCAGACCGGTGGCGGTGGTTTCAAAGGTATCGGTGATCACCGCTTCGTCATCCGCCGTAACAGGAGTGTTGCCGGTGTTCTGGATTACGAAGGTGTAGGTGACGGTGCCGTTTTCCGTGATGACAGCGGGGCAGATGGCCTTGGTGATGGTGAGACTGGGACTGTCTTCCGCCGTGATGGTTTCTTCAGCGGTCAGGGGAGCGGAAAGACCTGTACCGGTGAGGGTTACGGTATTGAGAATGGTGGAACCGGCGGCGGGCGGAGCAAAGCGGTTTACTTCCGCACTGTAGACCACCAGCAGATTCCCACCGGCAGGCACGGTCAGTCCTGTTACGGTAAGCGGTTCTGTCACGGCGGGAGAGGTCTGCAGCACCCCGTTCACATATACCAGCAGGGAGCCTTCCACATAGGTCAGGGGGGTCAGATTCCCGCCGCCGAAGGTGTATTCGCCCAGATCATCGGTCAGGGTCAGGCCGGTATAGGGGGAGGTGCCTGTGTTGACCACGCTGACGGCATAGGTCACGGTGTCACCCGGCACATACTGACCGTCCACGGCTGTCTTGGTGATCCGCAGCACCTCTGTGATTTCCCCCTGCACCACGTTGGAATTGATGACGGTGTTCCCCAGGGAAAGGGTCGCTCTGTTCTGGAATGTCGGCATATTTTTGTTCCTCCTGTATTTTGATTCACGACAGCTTCCGTGACGGATTCTGTCAAAGGCAGTATATGTCCGGCAGGGCTTTTCTGTTCGGGAAAACATTCCTCAGGAAAGCTGCCCCGCAGAAACATACCCGGACGCAAATTCGCCATTGACAAATTCCGGCAAACATGGTACACTGGTATCGTCAAAAAGCCATCCCGGGACGACTGTTCCCGCAATACAGGAGGAAAATTATGCTGATTACCGTTATCGGACGGGGCCACGGCGGTACCCGCTCCATGTCTCATACCCTCACCGCCAGCGGCGTGTATATGGGCGAACCCCTGAACAAGTCCGGCGACCTGATTCCCCCGGAAAAAATGTACGACGCCTGCCGGGTATTCGCACAGTATGTACCCTATCTCGGAAACAACAAGTGGGACTTCTCAAAGGTGCTGACCTGTGAAATCCCCCAGGAATTCAAGACCCTCATCGAAGAATTTCTCCATTCCGTGCTGAACTCCCCCGCCGAAAACAAGGGCTGGAAGATCCCGGAGACCACGCTGGTATATCCCTGGATCGTGCGGATGTTCCCAGACATCAAGTATATCCACTGGGTTCGTGACCCCCGTGACTGCATTCTGGGCGGACACGTGACCGACGACCTGAACGTATTCGGCATCCAGTACGACAAGACCGACGATATCCGCACCAACCGCGCCATTTCCTGGTACTACCAGAGAGAAATCATGCACGCCACCCCCCTGCCCAAGAACGTGATCTCCGTACGGTTTGAAGACATGGTGCTGAAGCAGGACGAAACCCTGGCCCGTCTGGAAGCCTATCTGGGTATCCCCATGGCCAAGATCGAAATGCGTCCCGACTCCGTTGGCCGGTACAAGACCGACGACGGCGTGCACATGTTTGACTTCTTCCAGGCCGAAATGGACGAGCTGGGCTACGAGGCTGAGTAAGATATGTTCCGTGAAAGAGGTATTGTCATCCACGCAGAGGACTGCCTGAACGACTACTGGGCAGACCGGCTCACCGGAAAAACCGGCGAAGGACTGCACCTGAATGTGGTGGGCGTACACCCGGCAGGCGGTCACGATGCGCATCAGACCATGGAAGCGGCCATCCGTATGCTTTCCACCCCGGAATGGGCGAAATTTGCCTCCCGGATGGACAAGGCGGGGATTGCCGTTGAATTTGAAATGCACGCCCTGTCCTGGATGCTGGAACGGGATAAGTTTGCAACCCACCCTCACTGGTTCCGGATGGACGAAACCGGCAGCCGTACGCCGAAGTTCAACTGCTGTGCCAGCGAACCGGAAGTGCTGGACTATATCAGAGAACGTGCCTGCGCTCTGGCAAAAATTTTCGTGCCGGATACAAACAAGTATTATTTCTGGATTGACGACGTGGCCAGCGCCGGGTGTCAGTGCGAAAAGTGCCGCAGCCTCACCCCTGCCGACCAGTGCATGATCCTGACCAACGCCATTGCGGAAGGACTGGAAGCAGGTCGTCCCGGCGCCAAGCAGAGTTATCTAGCCTACTGCGCCACCCTGACCCCGCCGAAGATTGCCCCCCGGCACAATGTATTCCTGGAATACGCCCCCATCCAGCGGGATCACGACGCTCCTCTGGCGGATCCGGCCAGTGAAAAGAATGCGGGTCAGATCACGCCCCTGCCTGCCCTTCTGCAGTATTTTGAAGCAGCAGGATGTCTGGCAGACGCCAAGGTGCTGGACTACTGGATGGACAACTCCCTGTTCTCCGGCTGGAAGCTGCCGCCCAAGGAGTTCCATCTCCGGGAAGCCGTATGCCGGGCTGATGCTGCCATGTACCGGGAGCTGGGCTTTGACGCTGTGACTTCCTTCGGATGCTATCTGGGGCAGAACTATGCCGAGCTGTACGGAGACACGGAACTGGCTGTGTATGACGGCATCCTCATGGGGAAGTAAGAAGTAAGAGATCAGAAATCAGAAATATGCGATAAAAGTACGCTGTATCCTCCCCGGATGCGGCGTATTTTTTGTCCTTTTGGAGATGTTGACCAAGAAAACAAGCACTCCGTTCCCATAGAGTTTACAATTTCAATATTGACAAGTCAACAATCCTCTGGTATAATACTGCATGTTTGGATCACATCCTATAAAGGAGAAAGTTATGCTTTCCTATGATGACCGTTTTCTGCGGTTTTCCTTTGCCATTGACCAGATTGCCAAAAACCTGCAGAAAATCAAAAACGAAAAACTGGCCCGGTTCGGTCTGCGGAGCATGCATCTGATGTGTTTGTTCCAGCTGGACAAGAATCCCGACGGACTCACCGGAACGGAGCTGGCAAAACGCTGTCAGGTGGACAAAGCCTTTGTTTCCCGGGTAACAGGAGACCTTTGTCAGGCGGACTATGTCTCCTACAGCAACCGGGAAGGCTCCCACTACAACAACAAATTCGTTCTCACCGAAGCCGGACAGCGGGTCATGGCCCAGGTACGCATCATTCTGGAAGACGCTGTAGAGCAGGTCACCGCCGGGATCTCCGAGGAACAGCTTATCCAGTTCTATCAGATTCTGGAACAGCTGGACAACGGCCTGTGCCAGATTTCCGAAGCCTGAAAAAACGGAACACCGCCGACAAGTACAGAAAATATCACATGATACTGGAGAAATATTGAGATGAGCAAGCAGCACACCGTCCGCAGCCATAAGAAGCGCGAACACATTTATAACAACGTAGAAAACATATCCCAGTTCTGTCAGTCCCTGGAAAGCTGGGGAGACAGAACCATCTATGTCTGGAAGGAAAAGGGGGAAACCAAGTCCCTGACCTACACGGAATTCACCGCCATGGTGTACCGGTTCGCCGACGGTCTGCTGCGTACCTGCGGCAGTCACGATCCGGCGCTTTCCGTAAGCCTGAACGAAAACATCCGCATCGGGATCATCGGGGAAACCTCTCCCTACTGGGTGGCATCCTATCTGGCGGTGCTTCTGGCCGGGGGCGTTGCCATTCCCATGGACAAGGAACTGGATCCTGCCGTAACGGGGGAATTTCTGGCTTCCGTGGACGCCGTAGGGCTGATCCATTCCGGCAGCTTCAATACGACCTTCCAGAATCTGCCCGCCGGACATCCTTCCGTAAAGTTCACCGTATCCTTTGACAAGGCAGAAGACGCACCGGAAACCTGCCTCGCCTTCGGGGATGTGCTGGCCATGGGAGACGCCGCCGGAGCCGATTTCGACGCCATCCGTCAGGCCCTGCTGGATCTGCCCATCGACAACACCCGCCTTGCGGAAATGCTCTTCACCTCCGGCACCACCGGTTCTTCCAAGTGCGTGATGCTGTGCCAGAAGAACATCTATGCCGCTGTAACCTCCGCTGACGCCACGGTGGATTTCACGGAAGACGACGTAATCGTGTCCGTGCTGCCCATTCACCACACCTATGAGCTCTGCTGCATGATGGCCGCCATCAATCTGGGGATGAAGGTCTGCATCAACGACTCTCTCCGGCACGTGCTGAACAGCTTCAAGGAATACAAACCCACAGGTCTGGTGCTGGTTCCCCTGTTCGTGAATACCATGTACAAGAAGATCCTCTCCGAAGCCAAGCGTTCCGGCAAGGATAAGGCGCTTGTGGGCGGTCTGAAGCTGGCAGGGGTGCTGAACAAAATGGGGATCGACGTTTCCGAAAAGCTCTTCGGGGATGTCCGGGCTGCATTCGGGGGCAACCTGAAGAAGATCATCTGCGGCGGTGCTGCCATGGATCCCTCTCTGATTCCCACATTTGAATCCTTCGGCATCTCCCTGTACGAAGGTTACGGCATCACCGAATGTTCTCCGCTGGTGGCCGTGACCCCCTACTTCCGCCGGAAATGCGGTTCCATCGGGCCCTCTGTTCCCTGCTGTGAAGTGCGGATCACCGGTTCCGTGCTGACCGACGACGGACATATCACCGGCGAAATCCAGGTCAAGGGCGACAACGTGATGCTGGGCTACTACAACAATCCCGACGCCAACGCCGCAGCCTTCACCGACGACGGCTGGTTCCGTACCGGTGACGTGGGCTACATGGACAAGGACGGCTACATCACCATCACCGGCCGGATGAAGTCTGTCATTGTACTGGACAACGGCAAGAACGTATTCCCGGAAGAAATCGAAGAATATCTGGAAAAGATCGAGCTGATTACGGAATCCGTAGTGGTAGGCAGAGAAGAAGAAGACGGCTCCACCAAGCTGACCGCCGTAATCTTCCCCAACCAGGCCTGCTTTGAAGAAAAGTTCGCCGGTCAGGACACGGATATTTACAAGGAAATCCAGAAGGAAATCACAAACCTGAACAAGAAGCTGCCCTCCTTCAAGCAGATTCACAAGCTGGAATTCCGGAAAACCGAATTTGAAAAGACCTCCTCCAAGAAGATCAAGAGATTTTTGGTGTGAGGCAGGTATAGAAAAAGGACACTCGTGTAAAGCGTGATGTTCTTATCGGAGAAATCACAATCAAAAAATTCCCGCAAACCAAAACAAACGGTTTGTGGGAATTTTTTATTCTCGATTATCTTAATATGCCATTGATTAGTTCATTTAAATTAGTAATTGTGTAGTCTTGTCCGAAATCACCGCCAACACCATCTCTATCAATCCAAACAGTTTTTATCCCAATTGCTTTAGGTCCCATAATATCATCTGTTACAGAATCGCCAACAAACAGGACTTCATTTGCCGAAAGCGCGCTATCATCCAAGATGTGTCTGAAAAAATGACCGGACGGCTTATAACATTCCAAATTTTCAGAAGTATATACTTTATGAACGGCAACATTATTATTTTGCATAACACATTCAAGCACATCGTTATCCGTATTAGAACCAATGAAAACCAAATAGTTTTCCATAAGATCATGTAATACGTCTTTAGTTTCGGGATACGCTTCACGCGAGAATGCCGTTGCAAGTAAAGAATTTGCATCGTTTTCGGCATTTCTCTTGACATGATATCTATCATAAAACATTTGAATTCTTGAAATGAAAATATCACGTTCTGTCATAAATTTACAATCGTCTGATGTGTGTTTTTTATAGTATGATTTCCATTCCTCAAGAAAAACTTTTCCATCAATATCTATCCCACACTCAGTTATATTTTTCATGATTGTTTTTGCAGAACCGCCACTTGCAACCTTGAAAAGAGTGCCAAATGCGTCAAAAATGATCGCCCTCATAGCCAAACCTCAAAAATTCTATTTATCGTTCTGTTTATCGTCAGTTTCGCCTTTGTATTACAGCGTTGCAAGCAACGCGGGCTTCGGGCAAGCCCATACCCCTAAAAGTGACACGCATCCTAAGGCTCCCTCCGGGAGGGAGCTCCCGACGAAGTCGGGTGAGGGAGAATGCGTGACAATAAAACATATCAAAACTTCAAAGTTACGCGGGCTCCTTCCGTCACGCTTCGCGTGCCACCTTCCTCCCGGAGGAAGGCTTTTTTGCTAACCCCATTATAACACAAATTCCGTTAAGAACAACAGAGAAATTGCGGGTGTCCTATTTTGATGCATATTATTCTTCCCCGAACCACCGCACGTACATTCCTTTCAGAAACGCATCCGTCAGCGGGTATCCTGCCCCTTTCCCGAGCACGGAATCCACGCCGCAGTGGGGACACAGTGCTGTCTGTCCGTTGTCGATCCACTTCTGAATCTGCGCCGGATCATAGACCCGCAGACAGTGGAAGCAGCCGCATTCTGTATCCGCTTCCAGCATATCCCGGTTCCGGGTGCAGTGCACATGGGCTTTTTTGTATATATCCTGTGTCATACCGTCCAACCTCCTTATCGGCGTTTCTGTTTTCAGTATACCACAGAACATCACAAAAGTCAAGCATCGAATCCGTGAGAATATTTCTTACTTCTTATATAAACACTGATTAACTATAATTATGCAATTGGAAACGTTCTGTGGCGAGCAGGGTCGGGTCCCTGGGAGCTCTCTCCACTATTTCTCATGTCTTGGATAGACAATATCCAGTGGCAGATGGAATTGCAGGGACTATATCCAGCGGGATCCCTGTTGAAAGTTCTTTGCTGAGCTTTCTTTCAAGAAAGCGACCCGTTCCCTCTATACAAACAGGTTAGTTAATCATCATTTACTTATCTCTTATTTCTTAATTTCCACAGCGTACAGCCACTGGCACTTCACGTCTTCCGGGTCAATGGCGGGGAAGAGCAGTTCCGCCTTGCCGTCATGGTTGCGGATGGTGATCGGTGCGTCCACGGACAGCAGTCTTGCCTGCAGGTCGGGGTGGTAGGGTACATGCTCCAGCACCTTTGCGCCGAAGGGGAACCGGTTCAGGATGGCGTAGGTGGTCTCACCCTTTTTGGTATAGTACACGCCGTCTTCGGTTTCCTTGGTATACACTTCGGTATCATAGATGGCGTCGCCGTTGACCTGCAGCCACTGGCCCATCTGCAGAAGCCGTTCTTCCATGATTACGGGGATGGTACCGTCTGCGGCAGGGCCGATGTTCAGAAGGAAGTTGCCGCCCTTGGACACCAGAGAGCACAGGGTTTCGATACATTCCTTGGGTGACATATAGTCCTCGGTGGTTTCGATCCGGTTGATGCCGAAGGATTTGCCGATGCCTCTGCATTCCTCGAAGGGTCTGTCCAGCACCACATCTTCGATTTTCTGATTCCCGGTGATATAGCCGTATTCGGTGGTAAAGTTGCCGCCCAGATGGCCTCTGGTTTCCCTGCCCCACCGGTCGTTGGGCACAATGAAGTCTCTGACGGAGGACTCATTATACAGCCAGGTAAGAAATTCGGTAGAATGCCATGTTTCGCTGGGATGATCCCACTCCCCGTCGGTGAACAGCGTCCAGGGCTGGTACCGTTCGATGAGTTCCTTCAGCATGGGATGCAGGTGTTCCAGTGCGTACCGTTCCGGGCTTTCCAGATACAGCGGATGCACCCATTCATACACGGAATGGTACACCCCGAACTTCACGCCGGTGCCTTCCATGGCTTCCCGCAGCTCCATGCAGAAGTCCCGGTGCGGCCCCACGTCCCAGCTGTTCCAGTTCCAGGCATATTTTGACGGATACAGGCAGAACCCGTCGTGATGCTTGGACACGAGGTTGATATACTTTGCCCCTGCGTCCCTGAACAGCTTTGCCCATGCATTCGCATCAAACAGCTCCGCCGTAAACCCGGACACAAAGTCCTCATATTTCTTCCCGCCGTACACCCGGTCATGAAACGCTCTTGCCGGATGATTCGGGTCGTTCAGCTGCTGCCGGTACCACTCCGCATACTGCCCTTTCCCGGTATACCCCGGCACCGAATACAGCCCCCAATGAATAAATATCCCAAACTTGGCCTTCCCGAACCATTCCGGCACAGGTCTTGCGTTCAGCGATGTCCAGTTGTTTTCGTATGTCATTTTCTTTGGCTCCTTTTCTACAGCGGTTTTTTAGGTGCAGATCGTTTGGGAGGAGAGACGCGGCTTTTGAAAAAGCCTGGCAAAACTTTTTGGGCTATTGGTGCGACGCCGTGGAGAGTGTGCAGGCAGAGCGGTTCCGAACGGACAGCGGTTTTCGTACGGTGTCGGGACGTTCGGGCTGAATAGTGAAGTGCCTGCCAAGAGAGTGGAGGAATCAGCGGCGGCGCGCTGCTTTGTTTGGGCTTGTCAGTGGAGCGGTCAAACGGACGAGTTCTATGATGATTGACTTATTGAAGGCGTTGCCCAATGTAGGATTACCTTGATTCAGAAAACTGCCAGTAAATCCATATCCCTATAGAATACCTATCGTAAGCACCCGAAGCCAAACGAATGCTATGCAATCGCAAACGACCTGTGGCGAGCAG
>JAFQGY010000171.1 GCA_017415325.1 Clostridia bacterium | reverse complement strand
TATTATGTCTTTACTTCTTCTTGGTATTACCGTGGGTGGTGTCGATCTGATCCACACCACTCAGGTCCACATATATATTTTCAGTTTCTTCTAAAAAGTTATAAAAATCCGATGCCAGCACCCTGTACTGCTTACCTATCTTCATATACCGTACACCGGAATACTTGATGAAGGCAAGTGCGTAGGGGTATGTGATCTGGAGAATATCGGCGATATCATGTGCGGTCAGTACTTCAGGGGTTTCCTTCATTGGTATCCTCCTCGTCCATATCGCCGTACTTTAGCATAAAATCATCAGCATCAATCCTTTTGGGATCAATCCTTTTCAGAAATTTTCCCTGTACAGCGATTTCATCAGAAAATCCGTAAGGATGAGAGCTGGGATCTATCAGTACATAAAACTTTTTCTTACGACTGTCCCGCTTGTATAAATGGTCTTTTTCTGTTTCCACCCACTCCCGGTTACGCCATTCTCTGACGCAGACTTCTGCAGAGGGCAGTTGTTTTTCAGCACAGATTTCTTCGAGTTTCGTAATATAGATCCAGTACTTATAACAGTAGCCACCATTGCTTCGCTTCTTGCTCTCCAGATATCCCCAAAGATCGTCGGCTTTGTATTCAAACAGAGCAGGGGAAGTACGTTTTTTCAGAATAAACTTAGCCTGGTTGCGTTCGCACAGATCCATTACAGTTTCGAAGTTCTTTGTCACGATATCTTCTTCACTGGAATACTTTTCAGTAACGTAATCCAATAAATACGTAATAATGTCGTCAAGGACAATTTCCATATTCCATGCAAACATAGCGACATAGGCTGTGGTAAGGATTGGAGCTGCAAAGGTGGATACAAACCGGTCAATATCGGAATTATGTACAGGCAGCAGGAAATTGAACGTATTATACCATGTGCGGTATATATCTGTAAGCCATTCTCTGCCGCCTTTATTCAGAATATAGGAGGCCATCATATCTCCGCCAAAACCGCAGTTAACATAGGAACCCTGTTCCAGCCTTTTTGCATGGTCAGCATTCACAGTGAAAGGTGGCTCCAGTTCCATCACACGGTTAACGATCCCCTGATATTGTGTCGGCAGCAGGTCAAACAAGCTGAATTCGCCCACAGTCACAAACGATGTTCTGAACCCTTCTCGTTGATTTACTATCCCCTCACCATTGGAACGCTTTCGCATGGTACCTTCCGCATAATCGTATATCAATGCTGTCAGATTCTTGATTTTGGATTTTCCCAGCTCATTCAAGATAATACAGATGCCTCTGTTGCCGACACAGCTGTCACGCAGAGCATTTTCTGTTCCAGACCAGCTGCCATATACGCTGTTATATAGCTTGCCGTCTATTGTTTTTGCACCATCAAATGGCTGTCCGAAGAGAGAAGTGACAACCTTAGCAGTACAACTTTTTCCAGTGCCGGAAGAACCGTATATATGGAATATCGGACTGGTGAATTGTTGCGACTCACCGATCAGTCCTGTAATTATTGAGCTTGCTCCACCAAGCAAGGCGATACACATATTGGGATACGGTAATACATCTTTACGGATCATCTCACGCCATGCTTCGAATGAACCGTGCGGAGTCAGATCAAGGTTGCCCGTATAACGGTTTTCATTGCCGACTATATACTGCAGCTCCTCGGACGCAAGAAGTCTGTTGCTGCGATACAACAGCAGTGGAGTGATGTTGGTTGGATCACCAGGATCGTTTTTGATAACATCGTCCCAGAAACCTACGTGACCGTATACATTGATGTGACTGACTGGTGAACTGACCTGTTCATCTTTGTCGGATTCGGTATCATCCAGAATACCGGCCAGAGTATTGTCCAGCAGCATGGAAAAGCACTTGCGGAACACCTTCAGAGTATCCGGTGTGATCTGAGCCCCTTTGTTCACGAGAGCTGCCGGGACATCTCTGCTGCCCAATAGCTCTGCGGGGGTAATGTCATGCGTGACTACATTGTTCCTTGAATCAAGGAATTCAACCCTGTAGGTTACGTTACCGGTTTCAATGTCGTGTAGTTCAGCCCTGGGGAAAACCATTCTCCCCAAGGGCTGAAAGTCGTACGCATTTTCTTCTTCGTTGAAGAAATATGACCCGTAGTAACCCTGTTCAATGCCGTAATTATCATTCATCTACGTTCACCTCCCTTTCAGACACAGGAGATGTGTCCGGGGGCGGCGAAGGTATCTGCACAACGGCATATTTCATTTTCTCGGCAGTTTCAAACACTTCAATATCGGTGTAGGTGAGGGTAGACTTACCATCGAAGGAAAGCCCGAACAGCTTGACGATCTGCTTGGCGAACTCAGTGTTGTATACATATGTATATCCACCTTTATTATCGCCGGTGACCGCATATTCAATAGCAGACGCATACAGGGGAGAAGTTGCAATGAGTATACACTTCTTGCCTGCAGCAGGCATGATATACACGGATGACCGGATATCCAATGCTGCAGATAACGCTTTGTTAAGCCGGATACGGCTGTTCTGCTGTTGGGTAATGATGCTGAAACCGTAACTGGTTCGGGATGCAGAGGGTGTTTTTTCCACTGCTGGTAGGACAGTTTCCTCAGCAGACTGGATTAGCTCAGGCAGGTCATGTAGACCGCATAGGTCATTCTTCATTTTAATAACTCCTTTGATTTGTAAAGTTTATTTTATAACGGGGACAGGTGGCTGCCCCCGTTGTTAACGATTGATTAAAAAGGCATATCATCTGATGCTGCATCGATCATGGCTTGCAGTTTCGGCGGCATATAAACGAGTGTTCTGTTCCGTAGATACCCATAGTTGGGATCGTTGGAGTCGGGAATTTTGTATACAACAGTCAAATGTTCCTGCAGACCTACCAAATCAGCCCATTCGATGCCCAATTCAGCTGTCAATCCATATGAGTGAAATGTCTCATCCTGCTCTTTAGTCTGATCTAAAGAATCAAAAAACCAGAAACGCATGAGTATCGGAGCAGCAGTGATGTTGTCCTGGGGTTCTAACTTGAAAATGAATTTTTGTTTTGTAGCTCCAGGCTTGTTGGAATCAGGAAACTCCTCGACACTAATAATAGTCGATAGATAATCACCACCCGGAACGCTTGTTTCGAGCAGTAAAACTGTGTAGTCTGCCTCTTTTTTCTTTCCTGCGATTCGCTGAGAATATCTTTGACCTACCTTAGTCCGTTTAAATTCTGGGGGCGGGGTGGAACTTGAAAAATTGTTAAACATATTTTGTACCTTTCCGGTTACTTAACGCAACCTAACACATATATTGATTGTGAATACTGAAAATCGATACATTTCAGGTTCACGGCGAATTGTTTCTCCGAGGCGTTGATTGCCTTGGCGTTAACAGTATAACATGACTGTGATTTCTTGTCAAGCCAGAATTGGCTGAAAAATAGTGCAAGGAGATTCTAATAGCGTGATTGGAGTGTGTTAAAATTGTGCAAAATGATATTATAGGTGAATAAAAGATTAATAAATTATATGGCATGAAGTGACGAAAAAAGTGATTTTTAAGGTCGCAGGTCGAGGAGTTGGTCGCCTAAAACTTTTCTACAAAAAGAAAACGCAAAAATCTTGTTAACATATTAAGGAGGGCGCCCTCTTTGATATAACTGAAAATTTGGTAAAACTGCAAGAAAGTATCTACTCGTAAAAAACTGATAAAAAAGAGATACCATCCACACGGCGGCAGATGGTATCTCTTATAAAAATTATCTCATGTGTACTGTATAAGATATTAAACAGCGATATACTACATGAATACTATAAAGAAATGGGCTAATAGCAATATCTTCATGGCTTACTGTAATCGTTATGAAAACGGTAATATCTTATATGCTTACTGCAACAGATTGTGAGGTTGCAATATCTTACATGCTTACTGAAACGGATTGTGAGGTTGCAATATCTTACATGCTTACTGCAATGGATTGTGAGGTTGTAATATCTTACATGCTTACTGAAACGGATTGTGAGGTTGTAATATCTTATATGCTTGCTGCAACGGATTGTGAGGCGGTAATATCTTACATGCTTGCTGCAACGGATTGTGAGGTTGCAATATCTTATCCTACTGCTTCCACGGCTTGAATGAGTTCATCAATTGCTGCCGTAACCGCACTTTCCTTGGATGCGTACGTTGACATCCAGTTGGGGTTGTTATTCTGTACACTTTCAAAAAACGCAGCACGGAAACTGGAACACTGGGGGAACATTGCACCGAACTCAAAAACGACATTTTCACGCATGATATCAAACATCTTTCCGGTTTCCATATCGCGGGAATACTTTGTTTTCAGTGCTGTTTCATAATAAGCCGGAGAAACTACATAGTAGTTTTCAATAGATATAGCTTCCATAACGGCAGCTGCGGTTTCAAGTCTGCTGAAGCTGTTTGTAATACCGAATAATGTATTGCCTTCTCCCAGCACAGAATAATAATTTTCCTGTGTTGCATCATACATGGGATAGGGGACTACTCCGAAGGTATCTTCCATTTCATTGTACAGTGTACCTGCATGCGAGAAAGCGCCGGTAATAAATATTGTCTTCCCGGAATTGAAAATGTTGTCGGGAACAGCATCTGTACCTGCAGGAAGATATACAGCAGTATTTTCATTTACAAAACTGCAAAGCTTTTCGATAACACTTACTACTCTTTCTGTACCGAACGTGAGAACAGGATATCCATCTTCTATTGTGGTAATATGCAAATCACAGGATTGCATGAACGGTTTGATGTAATTTCTGTCGATAAACATAAATGCATACCGGTCATCCGGATCTGCCTGACCGTTTGCATTCAGATCATAATAAATATCTTCGGAGAGAGACATAAGCGTATCCAGCGTCCATTTTCTTTCTGTTACCAGTGTATATGGACTGGTAAGCGAAAAATCTTCCGCAAGATTCTGGTTAAAGAAAATGCATTGGATATTTGAAATTGTTTTCATGGAAAGTGTTCCGCCTGCAACAAACAATTTTCCTGTCAGCTCCAGTTCCTTCAATCCACTCATCCACCATGGTTGTGAGAAATCCAGATAAGGCAGGGTTTTCAGATCATAAAAGACCCCGTCCAGAATCAGATTGGGCAGCGTATTGTACTGGCCTGTGGCAATTGCATATGTGTCATCTCCGGCAACCACGCTGCTTTTGATCATATTCAGATATTCCATCCGCGATGCCCATGTGTAAGGTTTTTCAATATGATTTATCGAAACATTCAGACGGGTTTCCACGTTGTCATCCCGATGCCAAAGGGCATCATTCACTATTTCTCCATCCAACTCCTCTGTAAATTCAATATTGACACTGCCTTCAGCCCACAGAATTCCGATCTCCTCACCGTTGAAATCCAGATCATCCGGAAGGGTATCCGGACGCGGATCTTCCGTTTCGGCAGGTGTGGTATCCACTTCGGTATCAGATTCTCCCGCTGGATCAGCGGTATCGGTATTGCTACCGCAGGCTGCGGCAGAAAGCATCATAGATGCCAGCAGCATGGCACAAATCATTTTCCGGGTAAAGTTTTTCATATCATTCGTTCCTTTCTTTTGTATCTATATTTTCGATTTCCAGAAGATATTCTTTCATCCCATCTCCTTTACTCTGACCGACAGTTACCATCGGAAATTCTACAAACAGCATTTTCAGTCTGTCTGCAATCTGTTTTTTCGTATCGGCATTCAATGTGTCACTGTATGTCCGCAGGAATATATGCAGCGGACTGATCATTTCCAGACGTATGTTGGATGCGGATTTCATTTCTTGCCGGGTGGTCAATTGTTTCTCACATTCGTTCATTCGCCGGATCCATGACACCAGCAGGTCTCTGTCCCAGTATTCTTTCTGACAGAATCCGCGGGTCTGGGTAGACCAAGTGCCCAGTCTGGCTTTATGGATCTGCCGGTCTGCGTTTGCAAGAATTTCTTCATATACCGCATAAATATCTTCCCACACAGAACCGTAGGAAGCCTTGAAGAATTTCTTTTCCAATGTCAATACATCCGCATCCGCATTCCATCCCAGCTTACCGTGGAGATAACCTTTCAGCCGCACAAAGGCAGTGGAGTGCAGATTGTGAGGCTGTCCCTCAGCCATCAAAGCCTGTACGTGATTTTCTCTGGTGAACCGGTACAGCTTTGGCAGCCTACGGAAGGAACAGTATGGGATCAGGAAACCGGAATCCAGAAAATAGTTATCATACACCCAGAAATACAGTGTATCCGCAAGGGCACGCCATTCCCAGACGATTTCACGGTATTTACTATATGCAGGATCATCATACCCATGGATAAGATCCGCCTGGGAGTTGGCAATGATCGGCGCTACATGAGAACTGCAGTGCATATCCGGGTGATGATCTGCGATATGGTTTCCGTTTTCATCAAAGATATATTCACCGGTTTTTGTTTTCCGTATTTTTGCAGGAGCCTGAAGAAATGCATGGTAAGCATAAAAGACAATCATGAAAGAATCCGCCCGCTTATCTCCCGCCTGACGCAGAGTTGTTTCCACACGTTCTGCCACCGCATTCAGAAACAGGATACTAGAAGCAGTATTCGCTCCGTATTTTTCCATATCCAAACGGCATGTAGGACAACTACAGGCATCGTCATTGTCATTCAGTGCCATACAGATTTTATCTTTGTCTGAGGTCTGAAAGGTTTCCAGAATTCTGTCTGTACAGAGACGGATCATTTCTTCTCTGGCTGCGGGATTCCCGTGGGCTGTATAACAGAGCTGATTCTGTTTGTTGTTAAAATATTCCGGATGAGACTTACCGTATTCTTCCGGGGAGATATAGCCGAAACAGTTGTGATAAGCACCATAGTTTCCCACATCATAGAAAAGATCCCGGTAGTTTTTCAGCTTCAGACGACGCTTGACTGTTTCATCAAACCGTTGAAATCCGAAGCAGCCGATCCGTGTGTCAATATCCGGTACATCAGTAATATCCATCTCCACCCATGGAAGTTCTGATGGGTGGTCAATCTCATACACATCTTCGTGATAATATTCATAATGCAGTATCCGTTCCAGATAGCCGTATACACCGTTCAGAACCCCTCTGTCTCTGGCTGCAAAGAGGAAGATATAGTTGTCAACCGTACAGATACGGTACCCCTGATCTCCCAGCTGTGTATACTCTCCTGCAAAGCCATACTGTTTCAGAAGGACAGTATCTCCGATAGAAAATACCTTACAGGAAGGCTCGGGGATGGTATCGGTAATACCATATCGGTTTCCAACAGCTTCTGCAAGCCATGTCTGCAGCTCTTCAGCCGCAAAGCGTATTTCTTCTCCCGCATTCTCTGGAATCAGAATTCTATAGTCACACATAATAAACCCTCTCATCAGTCCCTGTCCGGCAGATCCAGAAAAACGCCGGCTTCTGTCAATTTCTTCTGCAGAACGGTTACATCCACATCGGACATGGTACATCCGGCAGCAAGTGCCATAGACGCGGCAATTCCTGCAGCCTGTCCGGTCAGCATGGCAGTCCCCTGAATCCGTGTGGCGGACATGGCAACGTGGTCGGCAGAAATGGAACGCCCTGCTGTAGCCATATTAGGCACTTTTTTTGTTACCAGACAACCGTAGGGAATGGAGTAGTGTGGTTTCTTAATTTCGCCGCCGATAGCCATCCGCTTGCCTTTGGGATCGTGGATATCAATGATATACGAACCGTGGGCAATGGTATCCGGAAATTCCTGACAACAGATGACCTCCCGTCCTCTCAGAACATAGTCTCCCACCAGCCGTCTGCTTTCCCGTATTCCCAGTGTGCTGGAACTTTCCATAAAATAGGCGTTCTCAAATCCGGGAACAAAGGTCAAAAGAAAATCAATGATGGCAATCAGCTGCAGTCCGGCTTTCACTTCTGCGTCAGAATACGCCTGAGGGTCACAGGCATTGATGTTGAGTACACGGGACATATTGATGGTGGCAACTCCATCACGGATGGCAGGGTACAGCCACACACGACCCTGGGGCATGGGAATGTATTCACTGTCGTCCATTTCAAACCCCAGCGTGCCCGTATACGGCCAATTTGCAAATTCCTCTCGGGTGATTCCGAAGTCAGCATAGGTGATCTTTTTGTTCATGTACTGAGTAGCACGCTTCACATCCACACCGCCGAACTGCATCATGAGAGAAACCGGCTGGAGTTTTCCGGCATAGTCATCCTCCGGAATATCTGTCTGTTTGTCATGGCTTTTCAGAAGGCCGGTATCTGCAATGTCCGCCAATACATGCGGTTCACTTCCGATGATGGTATCTGCTGAAGATTTTCCCATCACATCCCCGTCCCCAGTGGTATCGATGAAAATTTTTCCTTCGATACGTTTCAGGCCATCTTTGGAGGATACTACCAGATATCGGATCGTACCGTCCGCATCACTGACCACATCTGTAATAAATAAATGGAAGAAAACATTCGCACCGCTGTTTTTCAGCTTATCCAGCAGGATATATTTGTACAGGTGCAAGGAAGAGATGGGCATAATGGAAGACGCACAGTATTTTTTTGCCTTGGCAGTAACAGCATCCAGAAGTTCCTGCAAAATCCCGCCAAATGCGTGTTTCCCATCATTGCTACGGATTGAGGAAATAGGGGCAACCAGTCCCGCAGTAGCCGCACCGCCGAGGCATCCGCCGCTTTCAATCAACAGAGTATCGGCTCCGGCTCTGGCAGAAGCAATAGCTGCCGCGCATCCGGAAAGCCCTCCGCCTGCCACAATAATATCTGCACTTGCCAGTACAGGCAGTGTGTTGTAAAATACTTGTTTATCCATGGGTATCCTCCTGTTTCTTCCTTATCGCAGACGGCGGCAGGCCATAATGTTTCCGAAAGGCTGTAGCAAAGTTTTTTGAGCTTATAAAACCTGTCTGCACAGCAATTTCTGCTATGGAATCATGGGTATACAGCAGCATCTGCATTGCTCTTTCCAGCCGGTATCGCATCAGATACTGGTGCATGGTCGTCCCCAGCTCTTCCTGCATACAACGGTTGATGTAGGTTTTGTGAAAACGCACGGCAGCGGCAATAACTTCCTGAGACAAAGGTTCTGCAAAATGTCTGTGAATGTATTCCGTGGTGCGGTTGACAACAACAACGGCAGCCGTTTGTTTTTCACTGCATTCCAGCTGTATGAAAAACTGTGCCAGAATTGTCAGCAGCAGACCGGACAGCATATCATCCTGATAGGATCCGGAACTGTCGTTGTCATAATATTCCAGCAGTTTGTCCACCTGTTTCAGAATTCCAGCACCATTTGGCAGATACAAATAGGAAAAGGTGGTTCCATTGTACAGAAGCTTATAGGGACAGAACAGCTCAATCAGCGGAAATCCAGATGAGCCTTTTTTCATTGGCTGGATCCTTTCCCGCAGATCCGAATGTTCCATGGTCAGATCAAAATAGACCCATGTGGTTTTTGTGCTGCCTATGCTTTTAAGCTGATAAGGTACACCTGCACTGATGACAAACACAGCATTCTGTGTTACCGGAATCGTCTCGCCGTTGACTGTAAATTCAGCTTCTCCTTCATGGATACATACCAGACGATGTTCGTACGGAAGAACCACTTTTTCATGGAGCAGAGTGTCTGCACGAAGAGCAAATCGCAGAAAAGGCCGGACCTGTGATAAAAGTAAGTTCATTGAAATCCTCCTGTCCGATATATGTCTCTGCATGGCTTTATCTTATTTTTATTATATCTGAATATTTTGTTGGAAACAACCCTCATATGGATACAAAAGGTTTGAAAAAGAAGCCAATTTGAGTGAAGATTTATAGAATATTATGGGGAAGAAGATGGAGACTGCAGCCTTATTCTGGAGGAAGAATATGTCAGGATGCTTCTTTGACGGTAAATGGCAGGTGATAAATATAAAGTAACGCAAAAGGAGACAGTTCTCATGTTCGTAGTAATGTGGCGCAAAAAACAGCCGACTGTACCGACGGATGGATTTTGCACCACCCTTGGATTTGTGTGCTTTTTTTGCTTTGCTTGATTTGCGGAGGGGATTTGCGACAGGCCCTTTTACTGAATTACAACTTATATAACGAGAATTTACAATAGCAGAATTGGCAAGCGGTTTATCCAATGCCACTTGCTTCATGAAAATCTTGTTTCAGATACGTTTACAGTTTGGGAAACAGTTATATCTTATTTCTTTACTGTATCAGATAGGGAAACGGTATTATTGTATATTGCATCAAATTTATAAGTACCAATATCGTTCTTATTTACCGTATCGATTACAGAAATGTCATCGTCTTGCTTATCTTCGGTTGTCGTATCCGAACCGTTATTGATTTCCTTTACTATTTCCACATTATAATAGGAGTTCAGTATACGCTCAGTATTTCTTGAAATCTTATACTGTTTTTGATATCTTGAAACTTTTATAACCGACTATAATAGTAATATGGGGTAACAGTGAAATAAATCTTTACAACATTTACTTCTGCAATAAGAATAACTATTTTATAGACTTGGTGATCTTATTTTTGAAATCTCATAGGTCAATATTTTCGAATCTCTTCATGGGGAGGCAATAACTTTTTTGTAATGAAATATCCTTTATATTATATAACCCACATGGAACATGCAACGTCCAAGCGGGTTATGTAATATAAAGTAGGTAAATTTTAGTTCTGAAACGGAAATGTAGTACATCTTTGCCGCCAAATATAACGCCAAGAAAGGAAATTGACAAAGTAAACATGGCCGATTCACCTCCCTGTAGGGGATACTGACCGTCTGTTACCCATACAGACTGACAGAAAAGGCCGTCAGGTGGGAGGAGAG
>JAFQGY010000170.1 GCA_017415325.1 Clostridia bacterium | reverse complement strand
TTTTCGCTCTTTCTGGTCACAGGATTCATACTGCCCCAGTCGTTTCTCTGTCTGGTGTTCCATTCTTTCTGCTTCTTTTTGGAAAGCTTTTCATACGGTACAAATTTTTCCATCACAATACCTCCTGTATTTGGTACATCTATAGTATACCATATATAACGCCGTTTGTCAAGTGTCCGTTTGTGATTGACAAAACAGCACGATGCGGGTATAATATAGTGAAAGAAGCTGAATGGAAAAAACAGGAGTGCGGATATGTTTGTTAAGTTTATAATATTGTATATGGCTGTGATTGCCATGACTCTGGGAGTGGAAGCCGCAGAAGCAGGGGAGTCGTATACATATCCGTCAGGCGAAACCCAGGGGGAAGACGGATGGTATGCCATGTGTGCGCCGGAAGAGTCCAACCTGTGGGAGTATCTGCCCGTCTATTCCGGCGGAAACTGGTGGGCAGGGGAGAATAACTTTCAGCTTGGCCTGCTGAACCGAACCACAATCCATCCGGGTCTGTATTATGATGCGGTTCTGGCATGGGAAGCACCGGCCAGCGGGCAGATTACCATTCAGGTTCCCGGGGGAGCCGTTCTGAATGATTCCAGCGCCGCGCAGGTACCTGGTGACGGTGTGGAGTTCGGGATTTTTTATGAAGATGCTTCCGGCGTGAAACCGGTATATCCGGCAGACGGGATGGCGTATATTGCCAACGGTACGGCTATGGAAATTCCGGAACAGACCCTTGCGGTGCAGCAGGGCGCTCTTGTCCTGTTCCGGATCGGATGCGGCGGCAACAATTACATGGATTACGACGGCACTGCCATGACACCATACATTGTTTATACCGAAGTGTCCGATACACCGGCTGTATCCGTACCGCTTCTGCCTTTGCCGCCGGGAGAAAAATATCCCGTTACCACAGGTACATCGGTTTCTCCTGTTGAAGACAATGTGCAGAATATTACTGCAGAGGCATTTCTGGCATCCGGCAGTGAACAGAACGGCATCCTCACATACCCTGCAGGAACCTATACGCTGACAGGCAGACTGACGATCGACAAGTCCTACAGCGGGAAAATTCTGGATATGTCCGGTGTGACCCTGCTGAATACCACCGTTTCTGTGGAAGCATCCGACATTGCCATCGACAGCCTGTGTCTGCTGGAAAACGACGGTGCGGCACGGGACGGGATTCTGGAGATTTCCGGCAGCTGTGTGACGCTGTACAACTGCCATGTTCAGGGCGGCATTCTCTCTGTGGGCAATGGTCTGACCATGGATCACTGTACCGCTGCCAGTGGGTTTGCGGAAATTTCCGGGACAGATGTGCTCATTGCCAGGTCCGTACTGACAGACAACATGGTATTCCGGGTACACAATGGTACACTGTACGGCAATGTGTTTGCGGACGGATATGTTCTGCGGATAGAAGACGGCAGCGATGTTTCTGTGATTGAAAATATTTTCCCGAAGGATGGCATGGTGACCATTGCCAATACAGCCTATGTCAACCTGACCGGCAATACCCACCCCGGCGGGGAAATCGACGAAATTGATCCTGCATTCTGGCAGTGTGATACGCTGGAACACAAGTGGGGTCGCAATCTGTACGGAGACTACCGATTCGATGAAACTGCCTGCGGCGCCGATATGGACAGGATTCCGGATAACCATACAGAGCGGTTTGCAGACAGTGTGGTGCGGGAGAAAATCTACTATAAGAAATCCTGGATCACACCCACCGCCGCCATTGCCGCACAGTCCGGCAGTTATACGGAAGCGGTGATTCCCTGCGGTGTATACGAAAATGTCTCTGCCATTACCCTGATGGATGAAAATTTCTTTACGGTGGTGGCATACGGTGCGCTGTTCCGGTTTGAAAAATATACCAATTCCGCCGTGGTGATCGAAGGGGGCAGTCATATCCGGCTGCTGGGACTGACCATCGACCATATGGAGGTGCAGAACGCACAGGGGACGGTACAGTCGGTAAGCGGCAATACCGTGATCTGGAAACCCGACGAGGGATACGGCTTTGACATCACCGATACCACCCGTTTTGCGAATAACGGCATGTCCGAGGGATTCCGGGCAGGGGAGAATCTGCCTTTCGCCGACTATACCATTACCGACAGAACCAAAAATGCCGACGGTACCTTTACGCTGGTGTTTGCCTCGGATCTGCAGCCGGGGGACAGACTGACCTTCCGGGGACTGGCGGCCCATGTGATTGACATCCGGCACAACGGCCATACCCTGCTGGAAGACATCACCATCTGGGGCGGCAGCGGATTCGGCATCAACGGATGGGAAGGGAATGACCTGATCGGCGTGACCCGCTGTCTCATCATGCCCGGGCCGAAACCGGCGGGGACGACAGAAGAACGGATGCTGTCCACCTGTGATGCCACCCACTTTTCCAATATGCGGGTTGGCCCCATGCTGACCGACTGCCGCTACTCCGACATGACCGACGACGGCACCAACATCAACGGGCATTATACCCTGACTTCCGGCTACAATAAAGAAACCCGTACCTTCACCTGCCGGGACACCTTCACCGTAACCACCGGTACATATCATTCTCAGCTTTCCAACATCCGTCCGGGAGACACCCTGCGGATTCTCACCACGGAAGGCCAGCTTGTGGGAGACACCACAGCCGCATCCGACGGCAGCGGCAACAGAGTCACCATAGCAGACGATCTGGATATCCCGTCCGATACGGTAATTCTTCAGAACCTGTCTGCCTGCGGGAACGGTTTTTCCATCGAAAACTGTGTGGTGGAACGGATCCGCAGTCGGGGACTTCTGATCAAAACCGGCGGGATCATCCGCAGCTGCACCATCAGGGATGTCCGTATGGCGGGGATTCTGGTGAAGCCGGAGTCGCTGGACTGGCCGGAATTCGGATTCAGCACCGGACTTGAGATCCGGAACAACCACATCATCGGTGCCGGGTACGCCGCTCCTACGGACAACCTGTATGCGTCCATCTGTATCGAAGGAGACACCAGAGCCGGAGAAGGAGCTGATTTCCAGCTGCACAGAAAGATTATCATTGCAGGGAACTGCATCGAAGAACGGAAGAACAACATTGCCCTGAAGATCAGTCATGCACAGGATGTCACTGTCAGAAACAATACATTTCTGGCCAGACACAGCAGCGTTTACGCCAAGCCTGCAGAAGATCCCGGGGCGCCCATGTGGATTCTGGACAGCACAAACGTGGAGCTTGACGGGAACACATGGCCGGAGAATGCCAAGCCTGTCAAAATCCAGAAGTCCGCTGTGAACGTATGGGGAGCGGATATCGGTGTGGAAAATAACCCGCCGGAAATAGAGGTACCGGAGACAGAAGCACCGGAAACCGTACAGCCGGAAGGGGAAACCACTGTTGGCGCAGAATTGGTGCCGGAGACGGAAACGTCACAGACGGAAACGAACAGTGCAGTGTGGATTTCTGCAGCAGCTGCTGTTGTGGTGCTGATGGGGGCGGTGGTATGGATTCTGCTGCGGAAACGGAAAAGATAACCGGAGCGGGCAAAAAATCCCAAAACATTTCCGGCAAAATTTATCATTTCCTGTTGACAAACCCCGGGCAATCATGTACAATAATACCAGATTCTATCGCACATGGAAACGGATGGTTTTCCGCCGTTTCTCCGATACAGAACATTCCAATCTCTTTAAGCATACAGCGTTATGCAGAAAGGACAGGGTATATATGAAGTTTTCAGCAGCAGGCGGATGGTTTGGCGGCGACTGGTATCAGAACGTACGCGCAGGTGCCAAGTATGGTTTTCAGGCAGTAGAACAGCTGGGCTGGTCCCATCTGGATCTGGCAAAGGCTAAGGCAACACTGGACGAAACCGGTGTGACCTCTACCTGTATCATCATTCAGTCCAGAGAAAATCCCGATTACAACAAGCAGATGGCATGGACTCACGGCATGGTTTGGAAGGATACACGGGAGATCTTCATTGAATCCTTCAAGGAATCCGTAGCCGCTGCCAAGATCATGGGCGTACCCAATATCTGCGCAACCGTAGGGAATCTCCGTGACGACGTTTCCAGCGAAGAACAGTTCGATACCTGCGTGGGCACTCTGAAGGAACTCTCCAAGATCGCAGAAGCCGAAGGCATCATGATCGTTCTGGAACCCCTGAACATTCTGGTAAACCACATGGGCTACTATCTGGTAACCACCGAGCAGGCTGTTGCCATGATCAAGGCCGTTGACAGCCCCAACTGCAAGATTCTGTTCGATATTTATCATCAGCAGATCTCCGAAGGCAATGTAATCCGCAACATCCAGAACAACATTGACCTGATCGGCCATTTCCATATCGGCGACAACCCGGGCAGAAACGAACCCGGCACCGGTGAAATCAATTATGCCAACGTGTTCAAGGCCATCCGCGACAAGGGCTACGACAGATACCTTGCCTTTGAATGCGGCCGCACCGTTCCCGTACCGGAACTGATGGTGAACATGCATAACCTGATCGACCCCTACGACGTAAAGTAATCCGACAGTTTCATAAGACAGCACAGCCGGGCCTGTTTTTCCACAGGTTTCCGGCTTGTGATGTTTTTAGGGCAAATGTGTGGAAAGTAAGAATAAAAAATGTCTATTCTGTTTACGTGTGTAAACCAGAGAACGAAATTATCGTCAAACTATCTATAGGAGGAACATATGAATCACGAAGCCATTCAGAATCTGCTGAACCGGAAAAGCTGCCGCCAGTTTACAGAAGAACAGATCGATCCGGAAAAGCTGGAACTCATACTGCAGTGCGGTACCCATGCGCCCACCGGACGGAACGCACAGTCTGCCCTGATTGTTGCAGTACAGGATAAGGCAACCCGGGACAAACTCTCCCGCATGAATGCACTGGGGGGAGACAATGACCCGTTTTACGGTGCCCCCACGGTGGTGATTGTACTGGGGCTGAAAAACGGCTGCACTCCTTTTGAGGACGGATGTCTCATCATGGGGAACATGCTCAATGCGGCATATGCCTGCGGGCTGGGCAGTTGCTTTATCCACAGAGCCAGACAGATGTTTGAATCCGAAGAAGGAAAAGAACTGCTGGCAGAATGGGGGATTGCCGAAGAGGTTTTCGGTATCGGCTGTCTGATTCTCGGAAATATTCAGGGAGATCTGCATCCGGATCTGGAGAGAAAACCGGACTATATCCGTATTATCCGGTAATCCATGAAAAAAACAATTGGTTTTCTGGCTGCACTGCTGTTTGTCTGCTGTATGACCATCCCTGCGGCAGCCGTGTATACCATAACCCCTGCATCCGAAACCACTCCCAACTACAGACAGGTATATGAAGCCATCTACGAAGCCATCGATGACCAGCTGACCTATCTGGACGTATCCCGCTGGAAAATCAGGGACCATGAGATTATGACCATCTTCACCGATGTCATGCACAACAGTCCGGAATTTTTCTATGTGAACCAGAAGCTGGTATACCGGTATAACCAGAATGGGCTTGTTACATCATTATCGTTCTCCTACCATATGTCCAGGACAAAGCGGGAGGAATGCACGGCATTTTATGAAGCGGAAATTTCCTATATCGTAAATGAAGCGGAAGAAAAGCTGATGACAAAACCGGAAATGGCGCTGTATGTCCATGATTATCTCATATCCTCATACTCCTATGATACCACGGAAACAATCTTTGACACCTATGGTTTTCTGAAAGAACGGAAGGGTGTGTGTCAGGCATATACCCTTTGTTATATGGCAGTGATGCGGGAGCTGGGGATTCCCTGTTTTATGGTGGTCAGTGAAGATATGAACCATTCCTGGAATCTGGTACAGCTGGACGGAAACTGGTACCATGTGGATCTGGTGTATGATGATCCCCAGCCGGACAGACCGGGACAGGTACTGCACAATCATTTCCTGCTGTCGGACGACGCTATAACAGCGGATCACGGACAGGGAGCACACTGGGGATGGACCAGTATGGTGGTTTGTGAGGATGATACCTATTCCGATAAGTTCTGGAAGGCCAGTGATACCCGGATGCTGTATCTGAACGATATGTGGTACTATGTGGACGATTCGGAAAGGAAACTGTGCAGAATCTATTTCCAGGGCCACGGCATGCGTACCATGTACGATTTCACGGATAAGTGGTATCTGTATCTGGATAATCCGTCCATCGAGAACACCGATTACTGGAAGGGTCTTTACACAGGAATGGGATTCTACAATGGGTATATATATTTCAATACCCCTACTGTGATATGGCGTATCAATCCGTCAACCGGGGAACTTATGGAACTGCTGCATCTGGATGAGGAAGCTATGAATATTTATGGGATGGATATCTGTAAATACCAGATGGAATACCTGGTGGGGGATACGCCGGACAGGGCTACGACCACCTATCTGGAAACCATTCCCATGCGGTATGCGGATGAAGAAACCGTTGTAGAAAACGTATTCCTGCCTTTTGAAGACATTTCCCGTGTGTCTCCGTATTATCGGGCTGTGGAATATCTGTATGAAAA
>JAFQGY010000169.1 GCA_017415325.1 Clostridia bacterium | reverse complement strand
ATGATTAACTATATCACGCAATCGGAAACGATCTATGGCGAGCAGGGTCGGGTCCCTGGGAGCTCACTCCACTATTTCTCATGTCTTGAATACACAATATCCAGTGGCAGATGGAATTGCAGAAACTATATCCAGTGGAACTCCTGTTTAAAGTTCTTTGCCGAGCTTTCTTTCAAGAAAGCGACCCGTGTCCCCTGCATCAACAGGTTAGTTAATCATCATTTACTTACATCTTACTTCTTACTTTCCCAAGGAGGTATCATGTCCACCCTGACCCAATACCGCACCCGCGCATCCCTGTACGACGGTCCCTTTGACGCCACTGTGGGCTGGGCAGCCGCCGGCATGGGATATGTCCTTGTGACCGATACCGGCCGACTGACAGTCATCGACGGCGGGCATCCGGAAGACGCAGAAGATTTTCTGGCCCTGCTGGAATCCCTGACCCCTGTGCGCCCCGTACCTGTGGATCTGTGGATCCTGACCCACCCCCACGGTGACCACTACGGTGCCCTGCTGGCCATTGCAGAAAACCCCGCCCTTGCCGCACACCTGTCCCTGCACAATCTGGCATACCGCTTCCCCGCAGAATTCCGGGATCGGCACGGCCACGGGATCGGGTATGCATTCCCCCACATGGAGAAAATCCTCTCCGCCACAGGAGCCGCCCTGCACATTCCCGCCATCGGGGATACCGCAGTGATCGACGGCCTGACCCTGACCTGCCTGTATGCCCCGGAGGACTGCACACCCCTGAACAACCCCAACCAGCTCTCCCTGATCTTCACAGCGGAAACCGGCGGCAGAAAAATCCTGTTCACCGGTGACGCCTACCGGAATACCCTGCAGTATGTGACGGAACACACCCCCGATGCCCTGCCCTGCGACATTCTCCAGCTGCCCCACCACGGCCTCTGCGATACAGGGTACGAACCGTTCTACCGGCTGGCGGACGCATCCACGGTGCTCATTCCCATCTCCCGTGCCGGGGACAGAACCATGCGCTCGGATATGTACGGGGATGCCCCCATGGCGAACCGATGGGCAGAAGAGCACGCCGGCAGGGTATACAAGGCATTCGAAGGAACCGTAACCCTGCCTCTGTGACGATACTGACAGCATTTTCCGTGTTTCTCCACAGAATTCCTATTGACAAATCCGCCGGAAGCGTGTACAATATTACATACCGGATATAAATACAACGTACAGAAAGGATCCTCATACCATGGATAAGGACCAGATCTTAGATAACAACAACGAAGAATACGATCCGGAGATCTATACCCTGACCGACGAAGACGGCAACGAGCTGTTCTTTGCCCTGCTGGGTACTCTGGAAAACGAAGGCAATGTATACAAGGCACTGATCCCGGTTGACGAAAACGGCGAAGAAGAATCCGACGAATACGTGATTCTGAAGTGCAGCACAGACGAAAACGGGGAAGACGTTCTGGAAACCATCGAAGACGACGACGAATTCGAAAGAATCGCAGATATCTTCGACGATGAATTTGCAGACATCTTTTACGACGATCAGCCGTGAGGCCTTGATAGTCTGAGAATATTGTGAAGCTGCTCACGGCTTGGAGAATTTCTTGCCGGATGGGACCCACCATCCGTCATCGGCTTCGCCGACCGAAATTCTCCCCGAGTACGGCTTACAGAGGTGGAGCGGGGACATGGTGCAGAACCGGTACAGACTGTTTATCGGTTCCGGGCGTCAGAGGTTTCCTGTTTCCATTCTGGATTCTTAATTCATACTTCTGAATTCGTTTTCTGCCTGCGGAAACCGAGATAGAGATGAGCGTAAAAACCCACAAAGAGTAAAAAGGAGCCCGGGCTTCGGGTGCGGGGTATGCAGACCTCCCTCCATGTGCCGTGAGACGCATTCCGCGCCGCCGCCATGACAGGAAGCTGGTAGCACAAACCATCCGAGAGGGCACCGTCCTTGCAGTAGCAGGGTTTCTAATACGCTTGTTTTGAAACGGCTCTGCGGGCAAACTTTTTTTAGGTAAGAAATAAGAAGTAAGAAATCAGAAATAGGGTGCGGACTGTTGCTGTTTCTGACAGAACGATGCATCGGTCTTGGCGAGGTACAGGTGTATAGAATCAGAATATTTCTTATTTCTTATCTCTTACTTCTTATCTTTCAAACGGAGGTGCAATCCCATGAAATATCCCATCAAAGCTACCGCATACTCCCCCGAATCCGGGTATGCGCCCTTCCCTGCCACCGTGCCCGGCAATGTGCAGGCGGATTTTCTGGCGGCGTATCCAGAGTTCTGCCCCGATCTGCAGTATGCCGACAACTATAAGAAACTCATCCCCATGGAAAGCTGGTCCTGGGTCTATACCATCGATACATCCGACGTGACCGTGCCGGAAGGCGAGCGGCTCTTCTTTGTCACCGAAGGGATCGACTACCAGTGGGAACTGTGGGTGGACAAAATCCGTATCCATTCCCATGAAGGGATGTTTACCCGCACCGAAATCGAACTCACCGGACTGCTCCACAAAAATGCCGTCCTGACCATACATCTCCTCCCCCACCCCATGCGCCACCACGACGTTCTGGACCGCACCCAGGCCGACCACGTAGCCAAGCCCCCGGTTTCCTACGGCTGGGACTGGCATCCCCGTGTGATCCCTTCAGGTATGTGGGACGAGAGCTGGCTGGAAACCCGTGCCAAGGGCTTTATCACCCATGCGGAACCCGGATATACCCTGGCAGAGGATTTCTCCTCTGTAGCCTTCCGGGTGGACTACGAACGGTATCTGTATGACGCCGAAATCAAAAAGGAACACGAACCCCGCACCCTGAACCTCACCGAAGAAGACCGCAATATGCCCCAGTATACCGGCAACGCCCCCTGCCAGCTGACTCTGCTGGATCCCGACGGCAAGCTGGTATACTTCGGCCCCGCTGCAGAAATCACCATCGAAAATCCCCGTCTCTGGTGGTGCAGCGGACAGGGAGAACAGGCTCTGTACACCTGGGTGCTCACCAGCGAAAACCACGTCCGCACCGGCAAAATCGGCTTCCGCAAGGTGGAACTGGTGATGAACGAAGGCGCATGGGCAAAACCATACGGCTTCCCCAAGTCCCGCTCCACCCCGCCCGCCACCATCCGGCTCAACGGCAGAAAGATCTTCGCCAAGGGCTCCAACTACGTGAACCACCAGATCTGGACCGGTACCGTGGATGCGGAAGAATACCATATGCAGATCCGGCTGGCCAAAGAGTGCAACATGAACATCTTCCGCTGCTGGGGCGGTTCCGGCGTGCAGAAGGAATCCTTCTATGACCTGTGCGACCGAGAGGGCATCATGATCTGGCTGGAATTCCCCCTGGCCTGCAACAACTACAACGCCGGCGAGCACTACCTGTCCGTACTGGAAGCGGAAGGCTCCGCCATCATCAAAAAATACCGTCATCACGCCTGCATCGCCCTCTGGTGCGGCGGCAACGAACTGTTCAACAGCTGGTCCGGCATGACCGATCAGTCCCTGGCCCTGCGCCTGCTGAACAAGCTGACCTACGATCTGGCACCGGAAATCCCGTATATCATGACCTCCCCCCTGGACGGCATGAAGCACGGCGGATACACCTTCCTGGACAGAGCCACCGGTCTTGACCCCTTCGCCCTGTTCGGTGCATCCGACGGTACCACCTACACCGAATTCGGCTCTCCCGGCACGGCAGACGTGGAAACCCTGAAGAAGATCATCCCCGCAGACGAGCTGTATCCCCCGAAGCCGGGAGGAGCATGGGAAGAACACCACGGCTTCAACGCATGGGGTGCGGACGCATGGCTCTGCCCGGACACCCTGTACCGCTTCGGCGACGTAACGGATCTGGAATCCTTAGTGGAAACCTCCGCATGGCTGCAGGGCATGGGCTACAAGGGCATCTTTGAATCCGCCCGTCAGCAGTGGCCCCAGTGCTCCATGGCCATCAACTGGTGCTGGTGCGAACCCTGGATCTGCGCCGTCAACAACAGCCTCATCGGCTACGGCGGCAAAATCAAGCCCGCCTACTACGATGTACAGGCATCCCTCCGGGAAGTGACCCCGGCACTGGGCGTAAAGAAGTTCATGTACGCTCCCGGCGAAGACTTTGCCCCGGATCTGTGGCTGTTCAACAACACCGACAAGACCGTAACCGCCAGACTGGTGGCATGGGCAGACTTCGGCGACGGCGCAAAGGTATACTTCGGCACAGACGAAATCACCGCCGACGCCAGAGTAAACAAGGCCGGAGCAGCCGCTGCCGTAAAGGTACCGGAAAATCTCGGCAAGGGCCGGTTTACCGCAGTTGTGCAGGCCGAAATCAACGGCGAACTGGTAGAAAACAAGTACAGCTTTGCAGTGGAAGAGAGATAAGAGATAAGAAATAAGAGGTAAGAGATAGAATACAGAAGTTTCTGTTTCCAGATACATGTCTCCGCTCTCTTATTTCAAAACTCAAAACTCTTATCTCCAAACTCTAACTCTAACTCTAAACTCTTATCTCTAACTTCTTACTTCTTATCTCTCCCGGAGGTCCCCTATGTTAGACGTAACCCTCTGCGGCACCGGCGGCACCACACCCCGGATCGACCGGCACCTTTCCTCCGCCTATCTCCGCTTCGACGGCCACGGACTGCTGATCGACTGCGGGGAAGGCACCCAGATCGCCGTGAAAAAAGCCGGCATGTCTCTCGGGAAAATCGGCACCATCCTGCTGACCCATTTCCACGGAGACCACGTAGCCGGACTGCCGGGGCTGCTTCTGACCATGGGAAACGAAGGCCGGAAGGAAAAAGTCACCATCGCAGGGCCGAAAGGGGTGGCGGAGATCGTGAAAGCCCTGACCGTCTGCGCCCAGGAGCTGCCCTTCTCCATCGAATGCGTCCCCATGGCCGATTTCGATACCCTGACCTATAAGGATTTCTCCGTCACCGCCTTTGAAGTCTACCACACCTGCCCCTGCCTGGGCTACGACATCCGCATCTCCCGGGCCGGCCGCTTCGACCCCGATAAGGCAAAAGCAAACGGCATCCCGGTGAAGCTGTGGAAAACCCTCCAGCAGGGCATTCCGGTGGACGGATTCACCCCCGATATGGTCATGGGAGAGAGCCGCCGCGGCCTGCACGTGACCTACGCCACCGACACCCGCCCCACCGACATGATCGCCACCATGGCCACAGACGCAGATCTGCTGATCACGGAAGCCATGTTCGGCGAAGAAAAAAAGGAAAACCGGGCAAAGGAAACCTGCCACATGACCCTGCCGGAAGCCTGCGGTATTGCAAAGGAAGCCATGCCGAAACGCCTGTGGCTGACCCACTACAGTCCCTCCATGCCGGAACCGGAACTGTACGCAGAAACCCTGGAAAAGCTCTGGCCCGGCGGAAAACTGGGATATGACGGCATGACGGAAACCCTGCGGTTTGAGGAGTGAGGGATGAACAGCGGACTGCCTGACAGAAAAATCATGCGTCTGAAAGGGTATGATTATAACAGACAGGGTGTAATATTTCTTACTGTCTGTACGCTGGATAGAAAATGTATCCTTTCACAGATTAGAATGCAGGAAGATCAGAATGTTCCCTCTGTCCTGTTGTCAGAGTATGGCAGGATAGCAGAAAAATACCTGATACAGATTGGTTCGTTCTATGATTTTATCAAAATAGAATCCTATGTGATCATGCCGAACCATATACACATGCTTCTGCATATTTTTCCGAAAGAAGATTGCGAAAGCAATACACCAAGAGATTCTTTTGTTTCTAGATTCATTTCCACGTTCAAGCGGTTCTGTAACCGGGAATACGGCAGAAATATCTGGCAATCCCGTTCATACGATCATGTGATACGAGATAAAGCAGATTATGATGCGAAGATACGGTATATTTATGAAAATCCGAAACGATGGTGGATGGATGAACTCTATGCATCAGAGTAATATCAATCGGATCAATAGAACCGGATCCCATAAAGTGAACGGAAAAATATGTAGGGACCGACGTCCCCGGCGGTCCGAAAACGAATGTCATATGCCGGATTGTATTGGTGATAAGAAACGAACGAAAAATTTCAGAAATACAGAATACCAAACCGTATGACGGACCGTCGAGGACGCCGGTCCCTACAATTATGATCTGTAACACCACCAAAAATGACCCGCCCCACCGGACATCCGGCAAATGCAGGTCATTTTCATTTCAGACAAGACGCTGTACTTCTTACTTCTTATTTCTTACGTCTTACTTATCATTTGTATTCCGGCAGCCAGCCCTTGTGCGCTTCGATCAGATCGTCACACATGGCCACAATGTCGTCAATGGACAGTTCCGCAGCGGTGTGGGGATCCATCATGGCTGCCTGATAAATGGCTTCCTTCTTCTTGGTCACAGCGGCTTCAATGGTCAGCAGCTGTACATTGATGTTGGTCATGTTCATGGCAGCGCACTGGAGAGGCAGAGGCGGCTGAACGGTGGGCTGTACGCCGTACTTGTTCACCAGGCAGGCCACTTCCACGCAGGCTTCCGCAGGCAGGTTCGGAATCAGTCCCTTGTTGATGACGTTGCCGCCGATCTTGTAGGGCACGTCTGTTACCATGGCTTCCATGATGTAGGAGGCGTATTCGTGGGTTCTGGTGTGGCTTACGTCACCGGCGATGTACTTTTCACGGTCGTTCTTCCAGCCGGCAATCTGGTTTACGCAGCGGCGGGGGTATTCGTCCAGGGGAATGTTGTACTTCTGGATCAGTTCCGGATACTTGGACTTGATGAAGAAGGGGTTGTATTCGGCGTTGTGTTCGCTGGATTCGGTGCAGTAGTACCCGAAGCGGCGGATGTATTCGTACCGGGTCAGGTCGCCGTGGGTGGAGTTGCCCTTAGCCAGTTCTTCTTCCAGCTTGGCAATGGCCCGGCGGCGGATTTCGGGGTACAGGTCGTTGCCGTCAGCGTCTTCGATTTCCAGCAGCCAGCCCATGTGGTTGATCCCGGCGATCCGTTCCCGGATGGGTTCCTTGTATTCCATGCCCAGCCCGTTCAGCAGCCCTCTGGCGCAGACCTGTACGCTGTGGCACAGCCCGACGGTCTTGATGGGGGTGT
>JAFQGY010000168.1 GCA_017415325.1 Clostridia bacterium | reverse complement strand
GCGTTTATGCATTTGTAGTGGAATACATTGCACGTGAAGGCAAGGCCCGTTCCATCGACGTTGCTATCGACAGCCAGGACAACAACCAGTGGGTTGACCTTGTGGAAGGTGCTGCAGATGACAACCATTTCGCCACCATCACCTACGAACTGACTGCAGGCAAACATAACTTCTTCATCATGGCTCCCACCGGCTTCGACGACAACGAAGTAAAGAGCTGTGACGTTTACGGCTGGGATCTGTATCTGGTAGAAGAAATCGTTCCCGAAACCGAAGCGGAAACCGTAGTTGTGGAAGAAGCTCCCGTAGTGGAAGCCGCTCCCCAGACTCTGGATGCCGGTATCGTTGCTGCTGTTGTAGCACTGGTATCTGCTGCCGGTTACACCATCGGCAAGAAGAACAGATAAGTTTCCATTTTATCACATAAGCCCCTGTATTGCCAGAATACCGGGGCTTTTTGTTTGAAAATGTGATGTGCGGTGTATGACGTAACCGGAAAGGAAATCTATGAAAAAGAAACTACTGCTGCTTGCCTGTCTCTGTATCGGTGCAATGGCTGTACATACACAGGCAGCTTCTACATTTAATGAACAGTTCAATATTCCCAAAGCCGGAAGTGCTCCGGTGATTGATGGCGTTTTTGATGATTCTGAATGGAATAATGCCCTGTGCCGGGTGCTCAGTAAAGACAGTACATCCCCCTTGGTGGGCGAGGAAAAAGATTTTCCAGCGACACATTTATACTGGATGTGGGATGAAAACGGACTCTATTATTTTGCGGATGTGCCGGATGTAACAGCTCCTGCTACTGTACATACCGCCGGGAATGGTTCCTATAATTCCGGAGATGGCGTGCAGATGGGCATCTATCCTGATGTTACCCAAAGCGGAAACGATAACAATGTACTGTATTTCTATTCCATGGCGGTTGCCAGCGATGGAAGTGCTGTCATCGGGGAGCATTTTATTCACGGTACTGGGTCTGCCGGGAAGGATGTGGAAGGTGCTGTGATTGCCTGTACCCAGAATGGAACCAACTATACGCTGGAAGCCTTTATTCCTGCAAGATGCTGGACAGGCTCCAATCCTCCATTGGTTTTTGAGGCAGGCACCACATTTGCCATGACCAATGTTCTGATGGAACAGGACGGTGGAAGTCAATCTTTGTTCATTGACTCCTCATGGTTTGACGGGACATCTGCCAATAAATATACTCTGACAAACGATCCGGCCGGGAAGAAATCGGATGTTGAGTTTGCAGAAATGCTGCCGGCGGGTATTGGGGAACAGTTTTTGTCGGCCGGCTCTGAGAGAGAGGACATGACAAGCTATTCCGGAAACATTGTCGGACTGGATGATTCAACAGCAGGTTTTATCATGCAGGAAGACGGTGTGGTTCGGTATGATTTTGCTGTGAAAGAAAACGGAAAATACATGTTTGTGATTCCGTATACTGCTCCGGCAGGGGATAACTGCGCTATCAATATTGCTGTGGACAACAGAGATGCCGCTGTATATGTGGAGCTTGCAGAAGCCGATGGTGTACGGTATGCCCTGATTCCTTGGGAACTCACTGCCGGTAAACATAGTTTTTATATTATGGCACCTCACGGATATGACGGTGAAACTGTGAAGAGCGGTTTTGTATATGGTTGGGATCTGTATCTTGCAGAAGCAGACGGGAATCCGGGACAGGCAGCTGTACTCTTTGTAGGAGATGCCAACGGAGATGCGCTTCTGAACCTGCGGGATGCGATATTGCTTTCCAGATATTTTGCCGGATATGGTGTGACTGTACAGGAAGAATGCGCGGACCTGGACGGCAGCGGTATCCTGACACGCCGGGATGCCATGATTCTGAAGCGGTATCTGACAGGTTGGGAAGGGTATACTGTTCCCTATACGAAATAATGTCTCCGGTATAAGTGAAAAGCCTCTGTATCTCAAAAACGGTACAGAGGCTTATTGTATGGGGTGGTGTATTTCAATCATTCGTAAACCGGAACAGATAGAACCATTCTCCGGTGGCACCGAAGGTACCGATCCGCCGGAAGCCCATGGTTTCATACAGGGACTGGCCCCGGAGATTGGCGGGATGGGTAGTCAGCTGGATGCCACCCATTCCGTGGGAACGGACATATTCCTGTGCATAGGCAATGAGCTGTCTGCCCAGATGCTTCCCGCGCAGGTCTTCCCGGACGGCAATGCCAAGACAGGGGATAGACGTATGCAGATCCCACAGGAATACCATCCCGGCCATCTGACCGTCCAGAACGGCCATCCAGTATTGTCTGTACTTTGTATCCTGTTTCCGGCAGAAATCCAGTGCCGCATTCTGGTTTCCGTTATGACGGTTGAATAGGGCACGGGAATCTCCTCCCATGCAGGCAAAAAATGCATTGATCAGATCTTCATCTCCCGGTACGATCGGGCGGATTGCCAAAGGTTCCATAACAACAGTCCTCCTTGACAGGTGTGTGGATAAGGGTCAGACAAAGCAAAAAGCCTCAAGGAATTTCCTCAAGGCTTCCATGCGGGCAAGAGGACTTGAACCTCCACCGGTGCAATACCGACTAGAACCTGAATCTAGCGCGTCTGCCAATTCCGCCATGCCCGCATATTCTTTTTTGTCTCTCAGGTGTTCTCCCTGACGACTTCTATATTATACACGATCCGGTTTTATTTGTCAATACCTTTTTCAAAAGTTTTTTCGATTTTTTTGTGTTTTTTTTCTGAGCTGCACATTTCGGGTTATTTTCCAACATACGGTTGGGGAAAATTGTGTTTTGTCAAACAAATCCGTCATTGTAAAACAGGTGTGTCTGTGGTATACTGGGTTCACCCGGGGAAGAACAGGAGAATATTGTATATGAAACTGAATGAACAGATCGCATACCTCAGAAAACAGAAGGGCATGACCCAGGAAGAGCTGGCCGGACGGCTGGGGGTGACCAATCAGTCTGTATCCAAATGGGAAAGTGCCCAGTGCTGTCCGGATATCAGTCTGCTGCCGGCGATTGCAGATATTTTCGGCGTGAGTATTGACACCCTGATGGGACGGGAAAAACAGGACAGTTTTGAGAACCTGTATATGCAGGTGAAGGCATACTTTACAGAAACCCCGGCGGAGGAGATTTTCCGGGACAGTTTCCGGCTGTCGGTGCTGCTCCATGAAATTGTCTGCACGGACGGATATAAAAATCCTGTGCCGTGGGATACCGGGAAGGAGCATGGACTGGAAACGGAACCGCATAAATGGGGTATGTCGGTGCGTGCAGAGCCGGACGGATGCGCCATGTATGTGGAAAATGGGATATTGCTGTCCTATAACGGCACATGGGAGTGTCCGCAGACCGCACAGATCCGTGAGATTGCGTCGGTTATGAAGGAACTGGCAGATACAGATATACTGCGTGTGCTGTTTGCACTGTATGATCTGACTGTGGACGATTTTGACCGGTTTGTATCGGCGGAGGAAATCGTGAAAAAATCCAGACTGTCTGCTGCCGCTGTGGAGGAAGCACTGGAAAAACTCGATTTGACCGTACGGGAAAGGGATACCGGGGAACTGCTGTACCGGATTGACGGTTCCCGGATGTACATACCGGTGCTGCTGATGATGCTCAGAAGAATGTAAACGGAAAGCCTGTCCTGCAATACGGATGGGCTTTTTGGCATATCCGGGTAAAACAAAAGAAAAAAGACGATCCAAAACTGAACCGTCTTCCATGCGGGCAAGAGGACTTGAACCTCCACCGGTGCAATACCGACTAGAACCTGAATCTAGCGCGTCTGCCAATTCCGCCATGCCCGCATATTCTTTTTTG
>JAFQGY010000018.1 GCA_017415325.1 Clostridia bacterium | reverse complement strand
TTGATTTCCCTCTAATAACACCGGTGAAACATTAAAATCTATTTCAGCCGGACATCCTGTTTCAATCCAACACCCATACGAAGAATTGGCCAAATACATACTGGGATTTCCGGGAATGCTAAATCTATAGTTGCCAGATTTCGCCCTCATGGAATTAGGCAAATGAATCATATCCTTAGCTTTGAACGCCTTGTTAGGAGAACCCAACCTACTTCTGAAGAATTGTAACTCGTTAGTCTTAATCCCAGGGAACGCATCACTGTTAATAACTGAATTTACAGCAAAAGGATTATTTCCTATATCCTTTACCAATTCAAGAATAATATTGTTACTTTCTGCAATATCAGCTTTGTAATACAACTCTAACGATTTAAGTATTCTGGTACTAAAATCGGCGATAATTCTCAAGCTTTCGTCATCAGCACCGGAATTTTTCGCTTGATCCATTACTATATCATATTTGTTTTTCAAGTCATTTATATAATCTGAATCTTTATCTATTTTAAACGGAGCATATAAAGCCTTGCAAATGAATTTATTATTTAACCAGGTCAATCTCATTTTCTCGGATCTCCTTTTCGTTCTATTAATAATAAAAAAGCACATTTGTGTCTCCCATTAAACAAATCTTTTTACTAACCCTTTTCAGACTTATCAATTTTCAGATTTGAGTTAAGCTCAGAAAAATATAAATAGTCAAAAATAGTCTCTCAAGTCTAAACTTGAAAGACTATTTTTTGGTCGGAGTGACAGGAATCGAACCTGCGCGATCTTGGTCCCAAACCAAGCGCCTTACCATTGGGCCACACCCCGATATAAATATTCAATTGTGGTCAAAACTGTGGTCAGCTTTCTTTTTCAACGTTCAACCTGCCCGAAAAAGGGAGAAAAAACGAGAAAATCAACGAAAACACAACCTTCCTCGGAGACTGCGGCACAGCGGTGATTTGCTCCCAAACGTTGCGCGCTACCAGCTGCGCCACACCCCGGAAATGACCCGGCAGAATTCCACCGGGTTATGTAATCCTGAATTTTGTTATGCTTTCAGCAGTTCTACGGCTACATCAGCGGCAGAAGCGGCATCGGAGGTATATGCATCAGCACCGATTTCATCACAGTATTCCTGGGTGATGGGTGCGCCGCCGATCATAACCTTTACCTGATCACGGATGCCTTCCTTTTCGCACAGTTCCACAACATCCTTCATGGCGCCCATGGTTACGGTCAGCAGTGCGGAGCAGCAGATCAGCTGGCAGCCCTCATTCTTGGCGGTGGCAACAAAGGTTTCGGCAGGTACGTTTACACCCAGATCCACCACTTCAATGCCCTTGCCTTCCAGCATCAGCTTTACAAGGTTCTTGCCGATATCGTGCTGGTCGCCGTATACGGTACCGATGCAGGCTTTGCCCAGAGGCTTTGCATTGGCGTCGGTCAGATAGGGCTTGAGCAGTTCCATGCCTGCTTTCATAGCGCGGGCTGCAATCAGTACTTCGGGAACATATACTTCATTGGTCTTGAACTTCTCACCGATTACAGACATACCGGAAAGAAGGCCATCGTTCAGAATTTCACCGGCGGGTACTCCTTCTTCCAGTGCCTGAGTGGTCAGCGCTTTTACATCTTTTACCTTCCCTGCCTGCATTTTCAGGGACAGTTCTTCCAGAATTGCGTTCATAATACTCCAATACCTTTCTTTGTGGTATGTTTTGTTATAATATTGTACCCCATACACTCTGATTTGTCAATATGATTTTCGTGATTTCCGCGGAATAAATTTACCGGAAGGGAATTTACAAAGAAAAGAACAATTGATTTTTGTGGGAGAATATGATATACTGTACCATATATATTCTTTCTGAGGTGTTATTTATGCCGCATCTGCTTCTTATAGATGGCCATAATCTTCTTTTCAAAATGTTTTACGGAATGCCTGAGATCCGCGGCAGGGATGGTTCCAAGGTGCAGGCTGTTGTTGGTTTTGCCAGCGCCATGCGGAAGGTGGTTTCACTTTGCAGACCGTCTCATATGCTTGTTCTGTTCGACAGTGAAGAATGTGGTGACAGGCGGCAGATGTGTCCCGATTACAAGGCAAACCGCCCGGATTACAGTGCCATGGAGCCGGATGACTGTCCGTTTTCACAGCTGCCGTATATCTATAAGATGCTGGAAAAGATGGAGATTCCCCATGCAGAGATCCATGGCTGTGAGGCAGATGATGTGATTGCCTCTTATGCGCTGGAGTGTTCGGAAAGAGACGACTGGACAGTTCTGATTATGTCTACGGACAAGGATTATTATCAGCTGATCCGGGAAAATGTTTCGGTGATGCTGTACAGAGGATTTGACAGTACTTTTGTGACACCGGACGTTGTTTTTCAGAAATACGGTGTGTATCCGGATCGTTTTGCAGATCATAAATGTCTGATCGGAGACAAGAGCGACAATATATCCGGTGTTCCCGGAATCGGCAACAAAAGAGCAGCGGATCTTCTGAATAAATACGGCACTCTGGAAGGAATTCTGGAACATGCGGAGGAAGTAACGCCTGTCAAGGTGCGGGAAGCGCTTCTGTCGGCAGGGGATCTGCTTACCAGAAACCGGCAGCTGATCCTGCTGGATAAATCCGCACAGCTTCCCTATGACCCGGACACACTGATTGCCCCTCGCTTTGTTTCCGGCGGACAGGCGTTGCTGGAAGAAATCGGAATATTTTAAGAGTGTTCATGAACTTTGTGTAAACATCACGGATATGATGATTTCCACTGTTGCTTTTTTGCAGGGCGTCTGATATAATATATAAATAGGTAGGTTTCTGATATGTGAGGTGCTATTTTTGCTGAAGAACAGGACAATCATTCGCGAGAAGATGATGGAATCCCTGAAATCCGTTCTGCCTGTAACTGTTGTTGTATTGCTGCTTTGTTTCTCTCTGACTCCGGTATCCGGCGGCATGCTGATGACCTATCTGGCAGGTACCGTTATGGTGGTGCTGGGAATGGGGCTGTTTACGCTTGGAGCTGAAACGGCTATGACGCCTATGGGAGAATATGTCGGGGCCCAGATGACCAGATCCAGAAAACTCTGGAACATTATCTGCATTTCCCTGTTTGTTGGGATTATGATTACCATATCCGAGCCGGACCTGCAGATTCTGGCAAACCAGTTCCCTACTATTCCCAATATGACACTGATGCTGTCGGTGGCGGTTGGTGTAGGCGTGTTTCTGGTGGTAGCCATGCTCCGTATTCTTTTTCATATTGAACTGCGGTATTTCCTCTGGATATTCTATATCATTGTGTTCATCCTGGCGTTCCTTGTGGATCCTTCGTTCCGTTCAGTGGCATTTGACTCCGGCGGAGTTACCACAGGCCCTATGACTGTACCGTTTATCATGGCACTTGGGGTTGGTGTATCTTACATCCGTTCCGATAAAGGTGCCGGAAATGACAGCTTCGGGCTGGTTGCGCTTTGTTCCATCGGGCCGATTCTGGCGGTGCTGCTTCTTGGGCTGCTGTACAATTCGGGAGATGCATCCTATCTGGCGGAATCCTACCCTGTTCCTGTGGAATCCCGGGAAATGTTTTTACTGTTCTGCAAAAATGTGCCCCATTACATGAAGGAAGTCACCATGGCGGTAGGGCCGATTGTACTGTTTTTCTTTATATATCAGCTGTTCCATACAAAGATTGCCAAAGATAATTTGCTGCGGATCTGTGTGGGGATCGTGTATACATATCTCGGACTGGTGCTGTTCCTGACAGGTGCCAATGTTGGGTTTATGCCTGCGGGGCAGTACATCGGATCTCTGATCGGCGGCTCTTCCTGGAAGTGGATTGCGATTCCGGTCGGGATGGTGATCGGGTACTTTATTGTGGCGGCAGAACCAGCAGTTCATGTGCTGAAAAAACAGGTGGAAGATATTACAGCAGGTGCAATTCCCTCCCGTGCGCTGGAAATCACGCTGGGGATCGGTATCGCCTGTGCCGCAGGTCTGGGGCATCTGCGTGCTCTGACAGGAATCAATATTTTTTATATTCTGGTTCCCGGATATACGCTGGCACTGCTGCTGACTTTCTTTGTCCCGCCGATTTTTACATCCATTGCATTTGACTCCGGGGGAGTTGCATCCGGTACGATTACGGCAACATTCCTGCTTCCTTTTACCATGGGAGTCTGTGTGGCCAGCGGCGGAGATGTTGTGACAGATGCGTTCGGGATTGTTTCCATGGTTGCCATGATGCCGCTGATTACCATTCAGATTCTCGGGCTGGCATATAAGCTTCGTCTGGCAAAAGCGGAAAAGAACGAAACGGTTGCCGATCTGTATACCGACGACGATATCATCGATCTGTGAGGTGGTTAACTTTGAAAAATATCCATTTGCTGATTACCATTACCCGCCGGGAAGATCGGGAAGAGTTTGTGCAGTATTATACGGAACATGATATTCCTGTTGTATATACAACGATTGCCGAAGGCACTGCACGGATGAAAACTTTATCAAGGATGGGCCTTGAAAAAACAGAGAAATCACTGCATTTTGCGATACTTCCCGGGAATCGGACACCGAAAATACT
>JAFQGY010000167.1 GCA_017415325.1 Clostridia bacterium | reverse complement strand
TCGATCAGCTGTACCTTTTTCCTGCAGAGAGCAATTTCCTCCGCTGGGGTGAATCTGCCGGTATTCAGCAGGTTTTCCAGATTCGGCATGCAGCAGAACAGCAGGTCATACAGATTGTCCTGTGCCTGCTTCACGGCGTCTTCACCGGACAGCACCAGCGCCAGAAGTTCCCCCTGTGTCGTGGTATAAGAACCCATCAGGGCAGCGTATTTCCGGGCGGCATCCAGATCCCCCAGATGCGCACTGGCAAAGCAGAGATGCTGGACAGCCATTTCCCGGATTTCGGAATCCCTTGCAGTCAGCAGCTTTTCTCCCAGTTCCAGAATCCGTCCGGCAGTGGTTGTGGTATCCGGTGCATCGGTGTGGTACATGACCGGCAGGAGAGCCCGCATCAGACCGCAGAGCACCGTCTCTTCCTCCGGCAGTTCCCGGTATGCATCTTCCCACAGCGCCAGATTTTCCTCTTGTCTGTGTTCGTGACAGAGGATGGCACTCTGCCGCTTCCATTCTGCAATCTGTTCGTCAATCCGGATCTGGCCGCATCCCAGCAGGTCGTCCACGGTGATATGGAAATAAGCGGCAATCCGGGGCAGGAGTGTGATGTCCGGGTAGCCCTCGTTCCGCTCCCATTTGGAGACAGACTGTTTGGACAGCCCCAGATGCGCCGCAAGATCGTCCTGTGTGATGCCTTTTTCCAGCCGGAGCCGTTTCAGATTTTCCGCTATAATCAGGTTCATGGTGTTTCTCCTTCCAATATGCAGTAACGTACGTTCTGTATACAGGATACCACACCCGGAAATGTTTTGCAAGAACCGGATGGTATACTTCCGGTGTATATTGTCAACGGAAAGTGGACAGGATGGCAGTGATAATACCTGAAAGCCACCATGACACCGATGAGGGGAACGGGTTTACGGCAGTTTTGTTTATAGAATTCTACCGTACGATGCGATGTCTGCACATGCCGGTTTTTTTGCAGGCAGGACAGGTGAGTCTGCGTCTGGTAAAGGTATGATACCCTTTCACATATTCGCCCATGCTGGGGACGAACAGTGATTTGCAGTACGGACACTCAAAATGCCCTGCTTTGGCGTCCAGAACAGCTGCTGCGCCGATACCGGTGACGGCTGTCACAAAGGCAAGCAGGATCACTGCAATACGGGCAGCTGTCGGTATGGCCAGGAAGGATGCTATCACGACCAGAGCACACACAGCGATGATGGTTATGACACCGCACACGATCGACAGGATCATTCTTTTTTTGTTTTCTGCATTTTCCCACATCAGATGCATAAGATTTTCCTCCGCTTTCTGTTTGTAATCCGCAACAGAGATTCTTTCACCGGTCAGGAGATCATTGACGGTGATCTGCAAAGCTTCACACAGAGGCAACATCAGAGAAACTTCCGGCAGTCCCTTACCGCATTCCCATTTGGAAACGGTTTTGTCGCTGATGGAAAGCATATCGGCAAGCTGACGCTGTGTCATATTCTTCTGTTTTCTGGTCTCTGCTATGAATTTTCCGATTTTGTTTTGATCCATATGGTTTTTCTCCTTTCTGGGGATAGTATATAGGATTTTGAGAAGGAAGTACACACACGGAACGTAGAAGCAGACGGGTCTGCGGAGCGTAGAGTGGGGAATACAGCGGTGAAACATATAAAAACTCCTCAGATGCATGGCAGATACCACATTCTGAGGAGCAGGGGATTTGGCAGAAGTTTATGCTTTCTTCATGAGTTTCACCATAACAGCCTTCTGTGCATGGAGCCTGTTTTCGGCTTCTTCAAAGATTTCGTTGGCGTGGGCTTCGAATACCTTGGCGGTGATTTCTTCTTCTCTGTGTGCGGGCAGGCAGTGCTGTACCATGACATCCTTGTGACAAACGTCGATGACAGCGTCGTTGATCTGGTATCCGGTGAAGACCTTGCGGCGTTCTGCGGCTTCTTCTTCCTGACCCATGGAGGCCCATACGTCGGTGAACAGGACATCGGAATCGGCAGCGGCTTCCAGAATGTTGTCGGTCATGGTGAACTTGCCGGGATACTTCTTTGTGAATTCCAGAACGGTGGGATCGGGCTGGTAGGCGTTGGGGCAGGCGATGGCTACGTCCATGCCCACGGTGAGACCGCCTACGATCAGGGAGTTTGCCATGTTGTTGCCGTCGCCGATGTAGGTCATTTTCAGACCGTCAAAACCGCCCTTGAATTCCTTGATGGTCAGCAGGTCAGCCAGGATCTGGCAGGGGTGGCAGTAGTCGGTGAGCCCGTTGATGACGGGACAGGTGCACCATGCGGCCAGGTCTTCCACTTCCTTCTGGGCAAAGGTACGGATCATGATACCATCCAGATACCGGGACAGCACTCTTGCGGTATCTTCCAGGGGTTCCCCACGGCCGATCTGCAGGTCTCTGGGAGACAGGAACAGCGCCTGACCGCCCAGCTGGTAGATCCCGGTTTCAAAGGACACTCTGGTTCTGGTGGAGGACTTCTGGAAAATCATCCCCAGAGACTGCCCCTTGAGAATATGGTGTTCGATGCCGTTCTTCCGTTCATATTTCAGCTTGGCCGCCAGATCCAGCAGTTCGTGAATTTCTTCACAGGACAGGTCGGCCATCTTGGTGAGGTCTTTTTTCATGTTTGTCTATCCTTTTTATCGTATCAATTTTACTTCAGCACTTCCAGCAGAATTGCCAGTCCTTCGTCCAGTTCGCTCATGATGATGTTCAGCGGGGGCAGGAGGCGGACTACGTCTTTCCCGGCGGTCAGCACCAGAAGGCCTGCGTCAAATGCCTTTTTCAGCACATCCTTGGGGGAGCTCTTCACCTGAATACCGATCATCATGCCCAGATGCCGTACGGAAACCACATTGTCGATACCGGCGTTTGCGACCTTATCGGCGATGAGCTGGCCTTTGCGGTTGACGGAATCCAGGAATTCGTCGGTCAGGTTGGAGGTGACATAGCAGGCTGCGGCAGCGCACACGGGGTTGGAGCCGAAGGTGG
>JAFQGY010000166.1 GCA_017415325.1 Clostridia bacterium | reverse complement strand
CCTGTGGCGCGCACAGAAGTCTCCCGCAGCTATCGGTGTGAACCCCTTCACTGACGTTGCTGCAGATGCGTACTATGTGGATGCAGTTCTGTGGGCAGTGGAAGAAAAGGTTACCAACGGCACTTCCGCAACTACTTTCAGCCCCGATGCTGATTGTACCCGCGCACAGATCGTGACCTTCCTGTACCGCGCTCTGAGCGACGAGGAATAAGCACAACCAAACATAAGCAACACACACCTATAAAGGCGTGGGCTGGCCGTAAAAAGCCTGCCCACGCTTTTTGCATTGGCAACATGACGAGGGACGAGCCATGAAGCAATACTACCCCTTTTGACCATCCCCCGCCCAGGGGGATAATACACGATTTATCACCCCCATATTGTTCAAAAAAGGCGCGAGCATCCGAAAGGATGTCCGCGCCTCTTTCATTTTCGACGGTATTCACCAGCGTTCGCTGCTGCAATTCATCGAGCGTTGCTGAACGCCGTCGAGCGTTACGGCGAGATATGAGCGCTTACGCCCGTATTGTCGCTGTTTTTTGCATTTTCAGCAATTTCACCAAGCATTTCCATGCAATTCGACCGCACTGCCGCTCACCGCCAGCTCATTTCGATTGGACAAGCCACCCAACGAAATGAACTGGAGGAATATATGTATAACAAGAAAAGCGACTATGCAATCAACAAAAGAAATCCCGACGCCATCGTTTATACCGATGCAGATAAAAATGAGGTAAAGCTGACCCGTGATTGCTTTGAAAGCGAGGAAGAATTTCTCCGCTGGAAGGCATGGTCGGATGCCGAGTATAAGCAAGCCGAGAAAAACGGACGTGGCTACTACGATCACACCGTTGCCCTTATCGACGATGCTGATACATACGGCGAGACCCTTGAAGATGAACTGTTCGCCCTTGCGGACAAGCTGGAGCATGATGAGAAGTGTGCTGCCATAGTCGCACAGATCCGCGAAGTGCTGACCGAGACACAGTTCCGCCGTCTGTGGCTTTACTGTGTGTGCAGAAAATCCGAACAGGAGATTGCAGACATGGAAGGTGTCACACAGCAAAGCATTTCCATTTCCATCCGCGACACGAAAAAGAAAATTTCAAAAATTTTCGGCTTCGACAAAAAAACACCTTGTAAAAAGCCCTGATTTTCTGTGCTTAGTGAAGGACGCAATTCCACGATCCTCTCACTGATCATTCACAACTGAATATACGGTAATTCAAGCACAAAACCCGTGATACAGCGACCTGAGCGCGCCGCCATGACGGGAGCCTGTGAATGGCTCTCAGAGCGATCTACGTTAGCTCTAAATCCGATTTGGTAAACCGGACGCCATGACACCACGGGGGATAATGAAACTTGCTCACGCTCTCCCACGGACTTGAGGGGAAGCCCTGCGGCATACGCCAGCCCATTCGCAAAGGCAGCGGTGCTGTGGAGTTATGACAGCCTTACCAAAGGCGGCTTGAATTATCCCCACTCGTCAGGGTGCGTGGCAAATATGACGGGAACAACGAAGTAAAACAAAGTCAAAACAGCCGTGCCGAACTCTGCCTATATGTATGTGGCTCCAATCCTTTCGGCACGGCTGTTTATATTATTCGGCATTGTCCAAGGAGGTGTTCAGTCATGCCGTTATCTCAGAAAGATGTATATACCATGATGTTCAGGGAGTACCCGGACGTTGTGACCGTAAGCCAGATGAGCGAAATGCTCGGTATTAGCGAGAAATCTGCTTATCGGCTCTTAAAGGAAAATTGTATTGAACACTTCAGAATCGGACGTACATACAAGATTCCTAAACTTCACATATTCAGTTATTTGCGCGTTGGCGGACGTATATGATCCGCATCGTTGCAGTTTTTACCCGTGAGCGATACAATATAAGTGTCAATAGCGGGTGAAATAAAGTTGCTACAAGAAAAGGAGGAACACATGGTAGCAGGACACCTGAGAGAACAAAACGGTTACTTCCAGATGATTTTGAGCTGGAAGGGCAAAGACGGGAAAAGAAAGAGCAAGTCGATCAGCACCGGGCTTCAGGTCAAAGGCAACAAGAAACGCGCAGAAGCTCTTTTGCTGAAAACTCGCAAAGAGTTCAATCCCGACAACCTGCTTGAAAACTCGGATATGCTTTTCACCGAATTTTTGAGCAAGTGGTTAAAAGATAATGCGGCAGCAATGACCCCGAATTATTTCGCCACTGTATCTTATGACACAATGGCGACGATTATCCCGTATTTTGAAAAATATCCTATTCGCTTGCTTGAACTCTCTGCAAAAGAAATTGAAAACTTCTATCGCTATGAGCGCAAGAACAATGAAGCCAATCCACAAGATTTGCTCCAGTATCACGATGCAGTCAAGTCAGCCTTGGGGTATGCGGTTGAAATCGGTTGGCTGAACAGAAATCCCGCCGAACAGGTTAATCCCTGTACAGATGAAGCTCCGATCCTGTTTACGGACTTTATTCTGGAGTGGCTGGAGATGATGAAAAACAAGGTGGAACTCACCACTTACGCAGCCTACGCATCGGGGATCAATAGCAGTATCGTTCCGTATTTCATTGATAAGAAGTACACGCTGCAGGATATTGAAAAGCATCCTAAGTACATCCAGGACTATTATCAGTCCATGTTAAATTCAGGGCTTACGGCGAACACCGTCATTCATCGTCATGCTAACATTCGTAAGTGTTTGCAGTATGCGTTCCAGATCGGATTGATAAAATCCAACCCCGCAGACCGTATTGAACGTCCGCGCAAAGAAAAGTATGTTGCCGAAGTCTACAATCAGCAGGAACTTGAAAAACTGTTTGAGGCTGTCAAAGGTGATCCCCTCGAACTCGGTGTGATCCTCGCTTCCTTTTATGGTTTACGCCGCAGCGAAGTTGTTGGACTGAAATGGGATGCCATTGACTTTGAACGCAAGACCATCAGCATCAAGCATACTGTAACCCAAGTACGGCTCGATGGAAAGAGCGTAGTCGTCGCTAAGGATAGAACCAAGACAAAGTCCAGCCATCGCACTTTGCCCCTCGTAGAGCCGTTTGAGAGGCTTCTGGTGAGGCTTTGGCGTGAGCAGCAGACTAATCAGCAGGTATGCGGTGAAGCCTACTGTAAGGACTATACAGACTATATCTACGTTAATTCCATCGGTGAGCGCATCAAACCCAATTACATCACACAACACTTTGAGATCGTTCTGAACAATAACAATCTCAAACGAATACGCTATCACGATTTGAGACATAGCTGCGCCAGCCTTCTGTACGCGAATGGCGTATCGCTCAAAGAGATACAGGAATGGCTCGGACACAGCGACATCGGCACTACATCAAATATCTACACGCACTTGGATTATAGCAGCAAGGTTTCCTCTGCTAATGCAATCCTTCCGTTTTATCCGACCAATGCCAAAACACTTCCTGTGGGGCAACAATAAAGCCCCGAAGCATAAAACTTCAGGGCTTTAAGGTGGTGCCGGTGACCGGACTCGAACCGGTACGAATTGCTCCGCCGCATTTTGAGTGCGGTGCGTCTGCCAATTCCGCCACACCGGCAACTGTATTTTAATCTCCCGGTTTCTGCACAACCCTCGATTTAGGAGGGATGTGCAGGAGGGATGTTAAAACCAGATGCACTTATTCACTTGGGAAAATGCCGTAAATGCTGGGTTTTTAAGGGGTACGCCGTGAATGGACGAATGAGATTTTGAGTGCGGTGCGTCTGCCAATTCCGCCACACCGGCATGCTGTGATTCCGGCGAAATCAGACTTACCTGTATAGTATAGCATATTCTTTTCCGTTTTGCAATATGGTGTCAGAAATTTTTCCGAAAAACTTTCCCGTATCTGAAAGTCCTCTTTTTGGACGCTCTTCTGCATGGGGAAAATTTCCGCAAAAAAATTTCAACTTTTTTCAAAAAAGGGGTTGACAACAGAGAATGGATGTGGTATAATCTTATCCGTCGAGAGGAACTGAACACAAACAGTTGAGACCTCCCGGACAAATCATACAGATAGCGGTATTGTGTAAAGGTAGCACAGCAGACTCTGACTCTGTATGTCGGGGTTCGAATCCCTGTACCGCTGTAACCGACAGGATTTCCACTGTCGGTTTTTTCTTTCTTTTTTCGCATAAACCAGATGAAATTCCCCCATACTGACTCCGAGAGTATACTGCCCGTCAGTGTGCTGATTCTGTCAGAAGGAGGAATGGGAATGCGGGCATATCATTTTTTCATGAAATTCTGGAATTCTTTCGTGATCGGGTTCCGGTGCGGACTGATTTTTCTCTTCTGCCTTGCTTCGGTACTGGTCACCATGTTTCTGACCGGGTTTCCCGGATAATCCATTTTTACCAGGGAGGGTTCCCATGCGACTGGACAAATACCTCAGTGAATCCGGCATTTTCTCCCGCAGTGAGGCCGGGAAAGCCATCCGCAGCGGCAGAATTGCAGTGGACGGTTCCGTTCTGCGGGATCCCTCAAAGCATATTCCGGAGACCGCTTCGGTAACCTGTGACGGCAAACCGGTGGTCTGGAGCAGGTACCAGTACATCATGCTCCATAAACCTGCCGGATATGTCAGCGCCACGGAAGACAAAGGACGTACCGTAATGGATCTTGTTCCGCCTGCCTGCACCAGACTGGGTATGTTCCCCTGCGGGCGGCTGGACATCGATACCACGGGACTGCTGCTGATTACCAACGACGGCCCCGGTGCCCATAACTGGCTCTCCCCGAAGCACCATGTCACCAAAACCTACCGTTTCACCTGCGCCCTGCCCCTTTCCCAGGAAGCCAGAAGCCGGATGGAAAACGGACTGGAACTGGGAGACTTCACCTCCCTGCCCGCTTCGGTACATATGGACACGCCGCAGTCCGGCGAAATTACCATCACGGAAGGAAAATTCCACCAGATCAAGCGGATGTTTGCCGCTGTGGAAAACGAAATCACATCCCTGAAACGGGTACAGTTCGGGCCGCTGGTGCTGGATGATGCCCTGGAACCGGGTCAGTGGCGGTATCTGACAGCAGAAGAAATCCGGGCCCTGCAGGATGTGTGGAAAAAGGAGACAGAGCAATGACCTCCTACGCCCGCACGCTCACCACCGCCCGTGCCTTTGCCGCAGAAGGACGGCTGGAAGAATGGATTCACACATATCTCTGCTCCGATGGTCATAACGAGCCCTTTTCCGACGGTCTGAAGCTGGACAAACGATTTTATATAGGCCCTCTCAATATGCCGCTGTCGCTGTTCACACGCTGCTGCGGGCCGGAAGAAACCATGCAGTGGCAGGTACATCCGGAAGAGTTTGAAAAGCATGTATCCTCTCTGGAAGCGGCTGTACAGGCTCATGCGGATCTGCCGCCGCTGATTGTGCAGTTTACGGAATCCGGTTTCACCCTGAACGACGGCAACCACCGTTTTGAGGCATTCCGCCGTGCCGGTGTGAATACTTATGCTGTAATCATCTGGGGAACCGCCGAAGCAGACAAAGAACGCTTTCTGCGGGAATACAGGCAATATCTATAATGTAAAAAACGGATCGGTACAATATCGTATCGGTCCGTTTCTGTATTCACTTGGCCATTTCCGCAGTCAGCCGGATGGACGCTTCGGTGAGGCAGGCAATATTCTCCTCCTGATACACTGTGTCCTTTTTCGTATGGATTCTGTCCATATACAGAATATTCCCGATTTTCGAGCGTTTCAGGGAAGCCACACCGACACCGCAGGGAAAATTGACCTGGTCGGAGGGATAAAACACGCCTTTCTGCAGAATCTCCACATGGAATATTTCATTTTCCGGAAACGCCGCCTGCAGAGTCGGAATGTACTTCCCTGCTTTCTTCTGCACTGTCAGCAGTATGTTTTTCCCGTCAGATACACAGTCAAAATTGATAAGGAGCTTGTCCCGCATTTCTTTTTTGTGTTTTGATGCATATCCGCCGGAACCGAACAATCCCATTTCCTCCAGATCAAAGAAAATAAATGCTGCATCCGCCCGCAAGCCTTCCGGCATCCTTTCCATCAGTTCCAGCAGAGTCGTCACCCCGGAGGTGTTGTCGTTGGCTGTATGCCGGTTTGCCGGGCCTGCCATCATCAGTACCAGAAATGTCAGCATCCAAATGTACCCGATCAGCACAGCAGCCGCAGAAGCCGTATCTCCGTCCAATCCGGCCGCCGAGCAGATGCTTCCGATCAGAAACATCAGTACCACCATCGGCACCAGCATACAGCCCAATACCACCGCAATCTGATACAGCAGATAAATCCCCATATGCTTCGGTGTGATAAAGTTGGGAAACGGCAGCACCGCACAGGTATCGTAGTGGGCCGTATACACCACCTTTGCCCGCACCGGATCTCCCACCACCAGATTCCGGGCACCGAACCAGCCTTTTTCGATATGGCTGTCGTATCCCCATTCCCCGGCTTTGTCCTGTACATATTGCAGGAATTCCGTTTTCTGCTTTCCGGTTTTGCGGATTTCATACGTTTCCAGTATATTCTTCGTGGTTTCTGTCATATCCATCCCTCCAGTCCGTTCCGATTATACCAGAAAACAATACCTTCGTCAAGAGATTCCCGGTAGACTGCACCGTTCTTTTGTGATATAATGGATACATGCAGAATTCCGGGATTTTTTTCAAAAAAACTCCCAACCTTTTTCAGTTTCCGTGTCTATATGGTTGAAAGCTTTCAAAGAGGTACAGACAAGTGAACAGACAGATCGCTGAAAACATCATATCGGAATATGTATCCCCCATTTTCGGATTCGCACTGAAGCGGTGCAGAAATATACAGGATGCAGAGGATCTTTCACAGGAAATTGTCCTGAAAGCATTCCGTACCCTGCTCCTGCGGGAGGACATCCGGGATCCGGGGAAATTCATCTGGACCATCGCCCACAATATGCTGAGCAATTATTACCGTGATATGTCAAAAAGCGTGATCGGTATACCGCTGGAAGACATGGCGGATATTCTGTCCGATCCGGCTGCCGAACCTGACCGGGAAGATCCGGACGAGTCCCTGCAGCGGCTGCAGAGTGAGATTGCCTATCTCTCAGCACTGCAGCGGAAAATTGTCATTGCTTACTATTTTGAAAACCGGAAACAGACGGAGATTGCCGAAATGCTTTCCATCCCCGTAGGTACTGTCAAATGGCACTTGTTTGAAGCGAAAAAAGAACTGAAACGAGGTATGGACACCATGAGAAAAACCAGTGAACTCAAATTCAATCCAATCAAATTCCACTCCTGCGGCATCAACGGTTCCATAGGAACAAAATCCCCTGACGAGTTCTTCCGTTCCGCACTGACGCAGAATATCTGCTACTGTGTACGCAATTCGGCAAAGACCATCCACGAGATTGCCGATGATCTTGGGGTATCCCCTGTGTACGTGGAAACCGAAGTGGAATTTCTTGAGGAATACGGTTTCCTGCAGGCACAGAAGGACAAATACATCGTCAACTTCATCATCAGCGAGCCGACAGCAGAACTGCTTACCCTGCAGAACGATATGTACAGGCGTGCCGCAGAGCTGTTTGCAAATGATCTGTATGATGCACTGACCTCTTCCGGCATTCTTGAGGATCCGGACATCTGGTGCGGGCAGACAGACGATCCCATCTCCTTAACGGAATCTCCCAAAGCAGACCGGAATTTTATTCTGTGGTCGCTGATCCCTTATATCGCTGCTTGGTCTGGCGAGAAACTTATGGATGAGAGTATTTCCTTTGAAGAAGTTGCTACGATTCGTCCGGATGGTGCGCATAATATTTGCCATGCGGCGGTCGTGCCGGATGACATGGTACTTCCGGATGACTATGTGTACATGAGGAATTGGTGCGGTCCTATGTGGAATAAGGGCGATTACCAGATGATGTGGCAAATTGATTCGGAATGGTCAGACAGAGCACCGGTAAAGGAGAGAAACATTTCCGAAGAACAGGAGCGAACGATCACTCTCCTGAATTGGGAAAAACACAATTTACTCTCCAAGCACGATTACGCATGGCTTGCCGAACGTGGTTATATCAAAACCAACGGCGATTACGACGGACACTTCAAATCCGCCTGGCAGATCGTGGTTCTGGCAAGCGTTGACATCCGTGACAGGCTCCTTGCCATCGGTGAACGCCTGAAGGTACAGTATCACGCTGACTTTGAGGCACTGAAAACGCCATATACGGAAGCCGTTCTGCGCTCTGTTCCCCCGCATCTGCAAAAAGTGCAGGCGTATGAGCTGCAGTTCACTTTCCATGCGGACGGATGGTTCCTGCTGCACTGCATCACTGCTCTGCTCCGGAACGGCAAACTGAAACTGCCCACAGAAGGACAGCGAAAGGCACTGACAACCATGATCGTGCCGGTTTGATGCCAAAAATAAAATTCCCCGTCAGTCGAAATTGGCGGGGGTTTTTGTATTCGGTTTTCCAGGCCAAAAACAAAAAGCAGTACATTTCTGCACTGCCTTATGACCCGTGGGAGAATCGAACTCCCGTTACCGCCGTGAAAGGGCGGTGTCTTAACCGCTTGACCAACGGGCCATTGGGTACACGATGTCAGGGATGCGGATGACCCGTGGGAGAATCGAACTCCCGTTACCGCCGTGAAAGGGCGGTGTCTTAACCGCTTGACCAACGGGCCGTTTGACCCTTGCCATCGTGTATTTCCTTTGCACCTTAGAAGATGCATGGTAGCGGAAGTTGGACTTGAACCCACGACCTAT
>JAFQGY010000165.1 GCA_017415325.1 Clostridia bacterium | reverse complement strand
GGGAAGGATATGTTTTTTCATAGGTGATTTCTCCTTTTCAGTTTCAGTCGGTCACGTCGTCTGCGGTGACGATGGCGTTGTTTTCCCGCAGGAGGGTGCGGATTTCTTCTATGCTGGCTTCACGGATGTTCTGGTTGTGCCGGAGTGCGATGACTGCACAGGCGGCTGCGGCCTGACCCATGGCCATACAGGAGGCCTTGACCCGGTAGGCGGAGTTGGCCAGTCTGTCACCGGAGGCGCATCTGCCGGCCACCAGCATATTGTCGATGCCTTTGACGATCAGGGCGGACAGCGGAACGGTGGGGATCTGGCCGTCGGTCAGGAAGGTCTGGCGGATGCCGTTGTCCCCGTGGCGGTGCAGGTCGATGGGGTAGAAGGAAGTGCACACGGCGTCGGGGTACTGGTATCCGCTGACATAGTTTTCCTCCGTCATGTATCCGTCACCGAGAATCCGTCTGGACTCCCGGACTGCCACTTCCGGGGCGATGGTCTCGATGGGCGGGAAGGGATCCATGGGCACACCGGCGTCCTGCAGGGCGTTCATCAGGCGGTACACCGATGCTCTGCCGGCCACTTCCGAGGCGGTTTTGGAGTCGCTGTCTGCCCCGTTGAAGCCGGAGACATGACCGATGTTGTTGCCTCTGGCCTCCATCATGGCGGAGATGGTGCGTCTGCGTACGTCTGTGGGATCCATTCTGCCGTTTTCCCGGTATTCCTGCAGGATCCGGTCGGCTCTCCGGCGCACTTCTTCCGGCAGGTTCAGTTTGTCGATGTAGAACCGGATGGTACCGGGCTGGAGGAAGCCGTCGGTTTCGCTCTCCCCGCCGCATTCGTACTGCGCCCCCGCATAGACCGCCGCATCTCCGTCCCCGGTGCAGTCTATGAAAACCTTCCCGGTAAGCCGCCGCAGTCCTTCCTTGGATGCAATGATAACACCTGTCACGTGGGTCATGCCGTTTTCGCTTTTTTCAGTATCCACAGCGGCGATGGGCTGACCGTAGTACAGATCCGCCCCGGCTTCCGTCAGCATGGTGTCCATCATGTAGGCCGCCGCAGGGATATTCACGTGTACCCCGTAGATCCAGTGGGGGCCGTCCGCCATTTTGTCCGGGATCACGGCATATCCCGCTTCTGCCAGTCTGGTGACATATTCCCAGCCGATGCCCCGGATGACCTGTCTGTGGTGGGCGAAGAACTGGGCGATGTCGTTGTTTCCCCCTACGGTGAGAATTCCGCCGGGCATGCCGTACCGTTCGATGACAGCGGTTTTCAGTCCGGCTCTGGCTCCCTGTACGGCCGCTGTGAACCCTGCCACGCCGCAGCCGCAGACGATCAGATCATAGCTTTTTCCATTGTGAATATGCATAGTAGTATTTCCTTCTCAGAATCGATTCTGCTAACAGTATACTCGTTTTCCGGCATGAAAAAAAGAGAAAATCCGGATGGAAATTCTCCTTTTTCAACACTTATTTGTTTTTCTGGAAATCTCTGGGAGTCTGTCCCGTATGCTTGCGGATGTACTTGCCGAAATAGGACGGAGAGTCAAATCCCAGCCGTTCGGAGATTTCCGGAATGGTCAGGTCTGTGGAACGCAGAAGCGGAATGGCTGTCCGCAGGGTATGCTGTACCAGATAGGTGTGGGGCGTCATCCCGGCGTATTCCCGGAACAGGGTACGGAACCGGGTAGGGCTCAGGTAGGTGGCACGGATCAGATCTTCTACCCGCAGGGAACCGGGCGGGGCAGTATGCAGCAGTTCCAGTGCGGGAGAGAGAGCATGGTACTGCCGGCGGTGTTTGTTTTCGTACACCAGCTCCCGGGTCAGGTCGGACAAGATGCTGTACACACGGCCGATCAGTTCCGACGGCTGTCTGTCCGGGGAGAGAAACCGTTCTGTCAGCGTGAGAAACTCCTGTCGGTACCGTTCTCCGGAGGTGGGCAGAAGCATGGGCTCGCCGGAGAGAATCCGCTGTGTGCCCTCGGGATCCAGCAGGTGAAAATTCAGCACGATCATGTCTGACTGCCAGGGATTGTTCCGGTCGGAGGGGGACAGGAAGGTGTGGGTATACCGGCTATGGGAGGGGAGATAGAGAATCCGGTTGTTTTCCAGCAGGCAGGAGCGGCCGCAGCAGTCGAAACGGTATACACCCCCTACCGAGAAGACCAGTCCGCAGTCTTTCCGGTCGTCCTCGTGATGTATCAGGCCGGGGGTTTTGTTGGCAACGCAGTGCAGTTCCAGATTGTGCAGGGTGTAGGCGGTTTCGTACAGGGTTTCCGGAGAAATTTTCTCACAGACGCCGGCGGTTTCCTGTGTCTGGAACAGGACGGAATCGTAGCGGCTCTGGAAAGAATCCTCGAACCGTTCCCACGTGTTTTCTGCCATTGTCTCACTCCCTTCTGCAGAATGTCATACGCCTCTTACAGCACAATTTCCTGCGTGCCGTCTGCCGTGACGTAGTGCTTTTTTACTCCCAGCAGATCCATCCAGCGTCTGGTCAGGGCCGTGCCGTACATCCGGATTCTGCCCATCTGCCGCAGCCGTTCTCCGTTGGCCAGATACGGGGGCACTTCCGGTTCCGCATACAGCCAGTCCGGGGCGCACCAGAGGCAGGCTTTGGGCATAATGGCGGCGTAGACTTCCATGGAGACATTCATGTGGCCGTGATGCGCCATCTGTACAATATCCGAAGGCAGCCTGTCGCGGGATTCCCGGAACAGCACATCCCCGCCGTCGGGGCCAAGGTCGCCCAGGAACAGGACAGAGGTATTGGGTGTGGTCATCCGGAACACCAGGGAGCTGTCATTCATCAGGTTGGCGTAAAGACCGTCGTGGAAGGAATACAGGAAGTCGATATGCACTTCATCCACGTCAATGGACTGGCCCTGTTCCACGATGTGTTCTTTGTGGGCGAACTTTTCCCGTACGGCATTGAAGGCGGGGAGCATTTCGTCCAGTTCCGCCTTGAAGTAGGGATAATCGGGAACATTGTGGTTGTCGATGAGGGCATCGTAATCGGGGAAATGGTAGTATACCGTACCGATATCGAAGTCCGTACCGCCGTTTTTCGCCATTTCATCCACAAAGCCGGATATGTGGTCGCTGTGGGCGTGGGTCAGGATCCATGCGGAGATGTGCCGGCCGCCGATGTATTCTTTCAGCAGGGGCATATCCAGCGGTCTGCCGCCGTCCACCACGATGCAGTTGTTCCGGTCGGTGACGATGACAAAGGCCATCATGAATTTGCTGGTTTCGGTGAGCATGTATAATGTTGCCATACAAGTTCCTCCGGAGGAATGTTTTTCTGTAATTATAGCATGGGTTTCCGGGGAAGTCAAGGGGGATATGATCCGGCGGTGTGCGGCATATCATTTTCCGGGGTACGTACAGAATCATGGAAAAACCGCTTGCAATTTCCCGGTTGTTTGTGTATAATGTAAACAACAAATCCATCCCGGAACAGAAAGGATGCAGAAAATGGAACTGAAACTTCGGTACAGCAGACCGGCTCCCGACAATGAGGAAGGCTGGGAAAGATACTCCATGCCCATCGGCAACTCCCACACCGGGGGCAATGTCTTCGGCGGCGTGGCGGCGGAACGGATCCAGATCACGGAAAATTCTGCGGAAAACCCCGGCTCTCTGGGGGGACTGAACAGCTTTGCGGATCTGTACTTCCGCTTCCCCCACACGGAAGATGCTGTGGAAAACTATGAAAGAGGACTGGACATCGGCCGTGCGCTGGCATGGGTGCGGTATGACGCCGGCGGGAACCATGTGGAGAGAACCTATTTCGCCTCCTACCCGGACAGAGCCATCGTGGGGAAAATCACCTCCGCTGCACCGGTGACCTTCACGGCGGAAATGCAGATTCCCTT
>JAFQGY010000164.1 GCA_017415325.1 Clostridia bacterium | reverse complement strand
CCCAACACACGCTACGGCAATGGGGTGGAATGCTGGTCTGACTCCTCCGACGTTCTTGTGGAAAACTGCCGCTTTTCCGGCATCTATGATGTAGCCATCACCATGCAGGGCAACGAAGTGAAAACCGGTTGGGTGAATATGACCTTCCGGGGAAACGTCATGTGGAACTGCCAGCAGTGCTTTGAAATCTGGTCATCCGGGAAACTGCCGGACACCGGTTTCCAGAACTGTGTATTTGAAAACAATGTGTGCATCGACTCCGGCTACTGCTGGGGGTATGACGTCCGTCCCAATAAAGCCTGCTCTGCTCACCTGCTGCTGTACGGACTGGAATGCCCGCTCTGCGATATCGTAGTCCGGAACAACACCTTCCGGCGAGCCAGAGTTGCCCCCATCTACAAATCCGGCGGCCCCGGCGAGATCCCGGCAGACTACCGGATCACCGGCAACACCTTCTTCCTGGATCCCGGACAGGATATTGCGTTCCGGCAGAACTGCAGCGAAGAAGTATACCAGGCCTTCCATAACAAGCTGGCCGCCGAAAATCATCTTGTGGAAAACGCATACTTTGAACCGGGGGACACCCCATGATGACTCACGCACTGCAGACCCGTCTGACAGAGCTGACCGCCTTTCTCACCGCCCATCCCCAGGTACGTTCCATGACTCTGTACGGCAGTCTGGCAGAAGACCGGGAAGACGAATATTCCGACATCGACATGGCACTGGATGTATCCGGTACGGACAACGGTGTGTTTCTGCTGGCGCTGCCGGACATTCTGGCGCAGAAATATCCGGTGCTGTACACGGATTTCGCACCCAGTCTTGCACCGGACAAGTATATTCTGACCGCCGCCATCTATCCGGAAGACCCCTTTCTCCTGCTGGACATTTCCGTCACCGCCATCCCCCACTGTACCACCGTAACAAAGGGAATGCTCGCCGAAAGAAACGACCCGTACAGCCATACCATGAAGCTGTTCACCGCCAATCTGAAGCATTATCTCCGGGGCACAGACTGCGGCAGGGACATCCGGAAAATGACGGGACGGCTGCCGGGGTATGATGAAACTGCCTCCCTTTCTGCCATGCTGCGGCATACCTTCCATTGGCTGACGGTGCACGGAACGCCGGAAATGCAGACCTACCTGACCCAGTTTCAGCCCTGTATGGCACAGCTCACATAATATTCACGACATCAAAATACCTCTGGTTTCTGCCACCATCCGCAGTCTCCAGAGGTATTTTTTATTCTGCCGCTTTGAAGTTGTATACAGGTGTGATATGTTCCAGAATCTCCGCTGTCGGTGCGATCTGGGAAATGATTTCCGCCATATCCTTGTATGCCATAGGCGATTCATCAATGGTATCCCGGCTGACACAGGTGGTGAAGATCCCCTCCATCTGTTTCCGGTATTCCTCCATGGACAGACTGTTTTTCGCATCTGCCCGGCTCAGTCTCCGTCCGGCTCCATGGGGCGCAGAACAGTTCCAGTCCGGATTGCCCCTGCCCTGACAGATCAGACTGCCGTCCCGCATATTGATGGGAATCAGCAGTTTTTCCCCCGCCTTTGCCGATACAGCCCCCTTCCGCAGAATCATGGTGTCCGTATCAATATAGTTGTGGATGGTGGTAAAGGATTCCACAGCCGTGAGCTTCATGCCTTTCAGAATCTCCCGCACCATGGCTTTTCGATTCAGATCGGCATACCGCTGGATCCGCCGCATATCGTCCATGTATTCCGTGAACAGCTCCCCTTCCACAAAAGCCAGATTTTTCGGTACCTTCACCGACATCACCGTGGATTTTTTCAGCTTTTTGACAGTGGACTGAATCTCTTTCTCCCGTCCTTCCGCCTTCAACTGTGCCACCACTGCATCCAACTGCCGTTTGCTGTTCCCGCAGAGCTGCCGGTATCCCTCCTGCTGGTACCAGAGCGCCACTTCATTGCCGATATGTCTGCTGCCGGAATGCACCACCAGATACAGATTCCCTTCTCCGTCCGTGTCCACTTCAATAAAATGGTTCCCCCCGCCCAGTGTGCCGATGCTCCGGTACGCCCGCACCAGATTTACCTCTTTTACACAGTGCAGTTTTTCCAGTTCCGCTTCTTCCCCGTAGGAATGGTTTGTCTCCTGGATGTCTCTGCCGCTGGGAATATTGTGCCGGATCCATGCATCAAAGGCGGAAAAGTTGATCCGTTTCTCTGCCAGCTTCACCACTTCCATCCCGCATCCGATGTCCACCCCTACCATACCGGGCACCACTTTATCGGTCAGCGTCATGGTCGTGCCGATGGTGCATCCCATCCCGGCATGTACATCCGGCATGATCCGGATTTTGCTGTCGGCAAAGGCTTCCGTATCGCAGACCAGCCGGATCTGTTCCTCTGCCGAATGTTCCAGCGTCTCACACCAGCAGACCGCCGTATTGTAAATTCCCCGTACTTCGATCATACAATTCTCCTTCCTATGATGCATTGCCCCGCAGCAGAGCGGAAAGCTGCCCCAGAACATCCCCGCCGCTGAGATGGACAGACCCCACATGCTCGCAGATCTTTTCCAGATATTCCAGCTCCTTCAGCTTGTACAGTGTCTGGTTTTCGTCCATCAGTTTGGCGGTGTTCAGCAGGGAACGGGTGGACGCCACTTCCTCCCGGCGGGTAATCACGTTGGCCTGTGCCCGTTTTTCCGCCACCAGTACAGTGTTCATGATCTCCCGGATCTCTCCCGGCAGGATAATGTCCTTGACCCCGGCGTCGGTAACGGTCAGGAACAGTGCCTCTTCCTTCCCCTTCAGAATTTCCAGCAGATATGCGCTCATGCGGTCCTTGTTTTCCAGAATTTCATCCAGACCATACCGACCCACATATTCCCGCAGTGCCATCTGTGCCGCCAGATGCAGCTGTTCTTCGTAGTCGTCCACTTCCAGCAGGATTTTTTCGTATTCCCGGATCCGGTAATGGCACACCAGATTCACCCGGATGGTGACCTTGTCTTTTGTGAGCATTTCCTGCCCGTTCACATCCAGCTGCAGAAGCCTGGTATCCACAGTACGAACCTGCACAGGCACACCGTTGTTCCAGAAATAGTATACCCCGGGTTCCAAGATCCGCACAAACTGCCGGTTCACAAACAGCAGCCCCTTCTGGTATTCGGTGACTTCCTCCATTCTGCAGGTTTTGTTGACGACCAGCCGCTGCAGTACAAAGTCGGACAGATCTGCCGGAACCACAGGATCGGTTTTGTCTGCCATGCGTACCGTGTAAGCTTTGTCTTCATTCCAGAAAACATGTCTGCCGCCGGCAAGAACCGTCTTGAAATTGCCGTTCCGGTACACCAGCGCATTCTGATGATCTTCCACATCCACCACCAGCACCCGGGAAGCAAAATCAATGTCCTCCAGCAGTTTGTCCGGATTGGCCTTCAGCCACAGGATTTCGCTGAAAATGGAATGCTTTTCGATTTCTCTGTCTCCCCAGATATAATATTTTCCGGGATCCAGTACCCCTGCAAATTTCCCGTTTTTGAAATACAGCCCTCTCTGGTTTTCGTCCACGATCACTTTGTTTACAATTTTCTTCATATGTATATTCTCCCTTCCGGTGATAAAAATACGATGTCGTTCTTCCGGGACAGGGCGGCGGCTGACAGGTTCAGATGTGTGGGGCAGAAGCGGAAGCCCATGCTCTGGCTCCTGCCCTTCTGCATCGGTATCCCCTTTCAGACAAAGCCGAACTGTCCCTGTTTCTGCCTTTCCACCATGGAACATGCAGGACAGAAACCGGAAGAAACGGACGTCTGTTGACTTATGGGTGAATTGACAGTTCACAATACATATACTTTACCAAGCCTACTGGCAGCGGATTGCTCCGCCGGCAGGAATCGAACCTGCGTAATCAGAAGTCATCCAGACAAGTATGGTTTCCCATACCGGCGGGATTTGAACCCACCTTACAGAATCCCCGGCATACGCTTCGGGACACCCTGGCGCACCGCTGTACGGTCATGTACATGCTCTGTGGATCCTGTGGCATCAGTATACCACTTCCGGAATGGATTATCATGGAAAAAAAGCTGCGAAAACCCGGTTTTCCGAAAATCGTTGCTATGTAAGCATCAAAAAAGACGGCAGAAAACTCCACCGCCTTATTTATTTACCACACAAACGGAATCAGCCGCCAATGTACTTTATCACAATACTGTGCATACCCCGGCAGTCCGTCCCGCAGTACCTTTTCCTCATTCCGGATCCGCATAGTCAGCAGCAGAGGATACGGCAGCATCACCGCAAAGCCGATGAAGGAACCCAGCACCAGCGGAATCGAAAGAAACAGCAGTACCGTGGCGCTGTACATGGGATGCCGGACAATGCCGTACAGCCCCGTATCAATGACCTTCTGCCCTTCCTGCACCTCCACCGTCCGGGAAAGATACGCATTCTCCCGCATGACCTCCGCATACATCCCGTAGGATGCCAGCAGAAGCACCGATGCCGCCGCCTGCAGCCACAGAGGCACATGGGTACATTCCAGCCGGAAATCCAAACCGGACAACACAAAGGCCGCAAGGAACAGCAGTCCCGTAATCCCTACCACTTTTTTCTGCTCCGTCTCATTTTCCCGGGACTGCAGCCGCTTTTCCAGCAGTTCCGGCGCTTTGATAAACAGTACCAGTCCCAGCACAAACATCGGCACAAACAGCAGTCCGATAAACAGCCACGCACTGGGATACAGAATGGTTCCGGCAGGCAAAAAGAGCAGCAGCCCCACAAACACCAGTCCGGCCAGATATTTTCCAATCGCACTTCCAATCAGTTTATTCCGCATATGATCTCCCCCTGTTCTTCTTTATAACGGATACATCTGCTGTCGGCACAGCCGTTCCCGGATCCGTTCCACAAACGCTTCCGGTTCCACCACCTTCAGAAACGGCCCGAAGGACAGCACCCGGATCACCAGTTCCGTTTCATCGTCCCGGTCATATTCCACCGTCAGTTCGTATCGGTTTTCCTCCAGTTTCCGGGCCGTCTTCCGGAAGTGGGCGAAGTGCAGCATCACCCGTTCCAGCGCATTCCGTTCATCCGTCAGCTCCAGCACAATCCGGCACGGTTCCGTCGGTTTTTCCGGTTCCGTATTCCGGATCCTGTCGATACTGCAGGGCGCCGCATAGGTCAGCTTTGCCAGATTCAGTACGGCACAGTGGGGACAGCCGGAAGTTATGAGCCGGAACTTGTCGTCCTTTTCGGAATATTCCAACCGCTCCGGCATCACATACCACCGCACCTGTTTCCCGAAACGGTTCACCATACTCACCTGCAGCGGCTGTTTTGTGTGCAGTGCATCCAGAATGATCCGGAACCGTTTTCTGTACAGCGGATCGTCATAGGGATCCCCGTCGCTGTACCGGTCAAACACTACCCAGTCCTCCGGCGTGAAAAGAGGTTCCACGTCCGACAGATCCACCTCCGGCAAGGCAAACAGTGTCACCCTTGGATCCGCCAGAAGGGATTTCAGCCAGCGTTTTTCCAGCACCGTCACAGGCATACCCGGTGTGTGTTCCAGAGGTGTGGTCAGATCCGGGTGGAGAAGCTGCCATTTTCCGTTTTTCAGGGCTGGCAGAATGGTCAGAGCACTTTCTCCATAGGCCGCCTCTCCTGCCGTTTTCCGCAGACTTTCCTCCGTCAGTGTGCCTGCCACCGCCTGAGCCAGAATCTTTTCCACCGTCCGGTAGTACATACCATATATTTCATGAAAGAGCATCGTCATCCTCCATTCCATACAGCCGATACATGGCAGCCACATCCTCCCGGAACCGCTTGTCTACCGTCGGATTGGTGAAATGTATGGATGTGATCCGGCAGAGAAATGTGCGGATCCAGGGTACCAGCTCGTTGCTGTCCCAGACCTGTGCGGTAAACCGTGCCGTATGGGCATCCAGCCGTTCCACCGTGCCGCACCGCTTTTCCCGTTCCAGCCGGGTGTATATGTATTCCTCATCCTCCCCGATGGCCACGGTAAAGGTCACCTCTTCCGGCGTCTGGCTGCAGGGATGGTCGTCACTGGCGGGGGATACACCCCACATGTGTGCCTGCATCCCGTCCAGCTTTTCCCGGAGAAACGCAAAATCTCCCGCCGCTTCCCCCGGTTCCGCTTCCAGAATATAGTCCAGCCGATAGGAATGGATCCGCTTCAGCTGCCGGTTGTACGCCATACAGTACTGCCTGCCGCTCTGGGCACTGACAAAGATCCGCAAGGGAACCACCGTCAGCAGTACCGGTTCCCCGCTTCTGGAACGGCGGCTGAGACAATGGAGCGTCACTTCCGTCCGCTTCTGCATGGCATCAAACAGAGTCAGCAATACCGCACTGTCCAGTGTATGTGCGATATAGTGGTGTTTGAAAGAGAAAACCGGCGCATGGACAGGCAGTCTGTCTGTCAGATACGATCCGATCACCCCCAGCGGTGCGGCTTCCGTGAAGTAGTCCAGCGCATCACGCCACCCGGCAAGCTCCATCCCCGGCGCCGCCTGCCAGAGCAGTTTCTTCCCCTGCTTTTCCGTTCGCAGAAGCCCGATTTTGGTATATTCCCGCAGCTTCTTCCGGATGGTGGAGGCATCAAACAGCATCGGTTCCCCAAAACCGGACAGTCTTTCGTCCACCGCATCGGTGATTTCCTGCAGGGTCATAGGCTCCTCCGCCAATATATCCAGCAGGAGAAAATGGAGGGTGATATCCCCATCGGTGAAGCTGGCGGATTTCCAGGCCCGGAACAGCGGATCCTGTCCTGTCACCCGGGTGTCAATGGACAGAGAAACCGTCTTTCCGTCCGGTGTGCGCTGTACATGAATATGCTCCCCCAGCCAGCTTTCGATCCGTCTCCGGCTGTCGTCATAGGTACGCCCGCTTTTCCCGGTGTATTCCTCCCGGCTTTTGAACCCGTACACCACAAACTCCCGCATATAGTCCCGGATCCCGGCGAAATTCTTGATCAGCTCCTGATAAGCCATGATTCCCCTCCTTTTTGTGTTTTTCTATAGTATACAGAATTTTCCTCCCCTTGACAAGATGGGACGGGAAACTGTAACACAAGTGTAATGATTCTCTTGGGTATATCTCATATTTTTTGAGTCCGACTCAAATGCAGGTCAAGAAACGCTCTCTTGCAGACCCGGTTTTTCTGTGGTATACTAAGACCAACAAAAGCGCTTTTGATTTTATCATCCGAACAGGAGAACAACATATGCATATCGCAAATATCATCCGCCAGAATCGTCGTGCAAAGGACATGACCCAGGAGAATCTGGCAGAAATCCTGGGCGTCAGCGTATCTGCCGTCAGTCTGTGGGAATCCGGAAAAACCATGCCCGACATCGCTCTGCTGCCCGCCCTGTGCAGTGTACTGGGTGTTTCCGCTGACAAACTTCTTGGAATTGATCTGGACAGAAAGGACGAAGAAATTGCGGAAATTCTGGAAGAAGCAAACAAAGTCGGTTCCCGAGGGTATCAGGAAGAAGCCGTTCCCATTCTGGAAGAAGGTCTGAAACGCTACCCGGACAGCTGGGTGCTGATCCACACTCTGATGTCTCAGTATGCACTGTGGTATCATGCCGACCATGATTACCCTGATCGCCGGGAGAAAGCCATCGAACTGGGCGAACGGATTCTTGCAGGATGCACAGAGGCAAGTACCCGTTCCAGTGCTATTCAAACACTATGCTATCTGTATCGGGAAACAGATCCGAACAGAGTAGAAAAGCTTTTGGAAAACACAGAAACCATATTCACCAGCCGGGAAGTCATCGCTGCCACAGCCCTGCAGGGGGATAAGCAGATCGACGCACAGCAGAATCTCATAACACAGACACTGGATCTGATGACACAGGAAATGTGGGACAATAGAAAAAACGATGCCGACAAGCCACGCTTTACGTACGAGGAATGGATCACAGTGCTGGAAAAGATCATCACCATCTACCATACAGTTTTTGAAGACGAGGACTTCGGCTTCTACCACATCCGGCTGCAGGACTTTGAAAAGCCCCTTGCCATCTGGTATGCCCAGAAGCAGGATGCCGGAAATACCCTCGACCACCTCAGAAAGGCCGCCCATCATGCCATAGAATTCGTGAAATACGTAGACCTGCCGGAATTCACCCACACCTCTCTGGTATTGCGTGGGCACAAGGCAGGCGGGTTCTCCACCAACGGATCCGGCAATGCCGCCCAGACCCTGCTGGACTCCCTGAACGATACCCGGTACAATTTTCTCAGAGACACCGATGCCTTCCGGGAAATTCTGGATCAGCTGACACCCTGGGCCGGGGAATGGAAAAAACTGTCCTGAACAAAAGAAAGACTCCGGTATCCTTTTCATAGATACGGGAGTCTTTTCCGTTTCCTCTATTACCAGCCGCCCCGGCCGCCTTTTCCGCCTCTGCCGCCGCCCATCAGTCCGGATCCGTTTCCGTATATGGTATCGGTCATTGCAATCACGGTTTCCGTTCCGTCTACAGTCAGCGTATAGGTACCGCCCTTTTCCACACCCGGCGCACTGATCACCACAGAGCTGTAGGAAGTCAGCGGTATATATATCGCCAGTTCTGTTCCGTTTGCATCGGTCAGCCGGATTTCTCCCCCTGCACTGCCGGAAACATTGACCAACATTGCCCCCTGTGTGGAGGTAGAATCAAAGTTCATAGCCATACCAACAGATCCCAGTGCGATAAAGGTTCCGCCGGTAATCGTCCCTTCCGCGGCATAATCCAGCGCACCGTTGGCACCGTTTACAGGTCCATTGACATACGTGGTCCCCCCAGTCACATGCAGATATCCGTTGGAGTCAATCCCGTCCCCGGCTGCCTGCATCACCAGAGTCCCGCCGGATATGGTAATCCCTGCATTTTCATCGGCCGCAAAAGCATCCTTCCCGAAGAATCCCATATTCCCGGATCCATCGTTCCCCCCGGCTGCATTCAGTCCATCATCGTCCGCCTGCAGAGTAATATCTCCTCCGGCGATACAGATGGTGTGCCCTTCGATTCCTTCGTAGCTCTTTGTTATGTCTATCGTTCCCCCGGATATCTCCACATGCCCGTCTCCATGGATCCCGTCGTCTCCGGAAGCCAGTGTACATATTCCCCCGGAAATGGACAGATCCGCATTGGTGTGCAGAGCATCATCCGCTGCATCCACGATAAAAGTGCCGCCGGAAATCGCCAGTGTACCGCCCGCTTTCAGCCCTTTGCTGGAATCCACTGCCGCTGCATCAGATACAGTGTTTTCCCGGGATGTATCGGCAGTCCCAATTACTCCGGTCGGTACAGCTTCCGGAGGGATCTGTCCGCCAAATCCGCCGCCCATCATTCCGTCCGGTCTGCCCATTCCTCCGGGATTCCTTCCATCCGTCATCTCCCCGGGTACCATTCCTTCTGGCATTTCCATACCGTCCGGCACCTTACCGGGCATTATTCCTTCCGGGAACTCCATACCGTCCGGCATCTCACCGGGCATCATTCCTTCCGGCATTTCCTCCCGACCTGCCATATCCGGCATTTTTCCGCCGCCCATCCAGTCCTCTGTATCGGTATGCACCACAGACGCACTGCCGTTCCCGGTAAAAATATCATATGTCCCGCCGGATACAGACAGCGTCCCGGAAGCGGAAATCCCGTCTCCTACCGCACGGATGGTATAGGTACCGCCCTGCAGCAACACATTCCCTTTTGCTGTGTCTTCCTGCTCCGAATGAATCCCATCCTTGCCTGCAGTCAGCAGAAATGTACCGTCCAGAACCGCAACACTGTCCTTGCCGGAAATCCCCTGTCCGGCGGCTTCCACAGTATACTCCCCGCTGACAATTTTCAGATCATCCTTGGAAACAATCCCGTGTCCGGTTTTGCACATAACTGTCAGACTGCCCGTACCATTGAGTGTAATATCCGATTTTGAAAACAGCGCACCGTCAACATTGTTGGAATCCATCTGAGCAAACTCTCCCGCCGACACAAGCCGGTTTGCACTGCCTTCCTCCAATGTCAGAGATACATTCTTCGCCTCCCGGATGTATAACGCCGCCCCGGTGGTATTGGTGATATCCGCATCCGACAGCACCAGCCACACATCCGCATCCGGCGCATCCACAAGAACCATGCCATCGGTCAGTGTCCCGTCCAGAAGGTATGTTCCCCCTGCCAGAATGGATACCGTATTTCCTTCCGCAGAAACACCTTCCCCTTCTGCTGTGCTGTCGTTGTCTGCCAGCCGGATCATGACAGGATCGGTATAATCCGTCTGCAGGTCTTTGTCACTGTAGGAAACCGCAGGAATCTGCACAGGCTGCCCGGCAGTTTCTTCCACGGTATTCTTCGTCTGTCCGCAGGCACTCTGCATCAGGCAAATAGCCAGCAGGACAAGTATACTGATTGTTCTTTTCAAGTTCATCATCCCCATTCCTTCGATGGTATCAGTATACCGCATCCTGCTGAAATATATTTGACGGAAATGTGATGGTTCGTCAAAAATACCTCCGGCAGATGATAGAATTTCCCGGTGCCGGAACAATTATTTTTACACAAAATTCCGGTTCGCTCTTGCACAGACAGTATATTTCTGGTATACTTAAAGAAACCACAACAGAAAAGGATGAAATACCCATGAAACTGGATCTGGATATAGAAAAGTTCTGGAAAGACGAAGAACTCTGCCACAAAGAAAACTGTTTCTCCAAAGAAGCGCCGCAGGTGGCACTGGGCATCCGCATGAGCGATGAATGCGTGTTTGCGGAACTGGGAGAAGAAGGCGAACCCTGGGGATACACCCCGCCGGAAAGACGGTATGAACTGAACTGCCGCTACAATGAAAAAGCGGTGCAGATCGTGGGACGTCCCCTGCTGGCGGAAAACAAGCCTGCCGATGCCCCCAAAGTAACCATCCCGGGATTCCGGCAGATCGGGGAAGTTTTCGGTGGATACTATGATTTTGACGGTACCACCACCTGGCTCCGGGGGACTCTGGAAGATGCAGACGCCCTGAGAAAGAAGCTGGACGAAGTGGATGCACTGGTCGCCGATCCGGAAGCCTTCCGCAAATTCATTCTGCCTGCCGACTGGGACGAACGGTGCAAAGCGGTATATGAACTGTACGGCAGAAGACCCGGTCAGTTCCACGGAATCCGCGGGCCGGTGACACTGGCAACCTCCGTATTCGGTGTGGAAAACCTGCTGTTCCAGTACTATGATGACGAAGAACTGTTCACCCGCTTTGCCGACACCATCGCAGATGTCATTCACGCCTACATCACCCTGTTTATCAAAGAATCCGGCAAGACCGAGGACAACTTCAATCACGGCTTCAGCTTTTCTGACGACGACTCCAACCTGCTGACCCCGGAAATGTACCATGCCTTCGGATACCGCGTTCTGAAAAGCGTCTTTGCACGAACCTCTCCCAATCCGGGCGACAACCGGTATCAGCATTCCGACTCCGCTATGGGACACCTGATTCCCCAGCTGGCAGATTTCAACCTGACCGGATGCAACTTCGGCCCCACGGTTACTGTTCAGGAAATCCGGAAATACATGCCGAAAACCCGGATCGACGGACAGCTGGCGCCATTCACCTTCATGCGGAATAACGAAGACGACATCATTGCCGAGGTACGCCGGGACTGTGAAGCCGCAAAAATCGGAGATGCCCGCGGTCTGAATCTGACCACCGCCGGTTCCATCAACAACGGTTCCCTGCTGACCAGTATGAAAGTGGTCATGGCCGCCATCCAGAACTACGGACGGTACGAATAATCCATTCCCCTATACAAAAGATGCCCTGCTGCCGGTTTTCTTCCCGGTGACAGGGCATCTTTTGTATTTTGTCAATCCCGTTCCTTATCCCGGTGCAGAATTCTGCCGTCCTCTGCATCCAGTTCATATTCATACTCATATCCGTCCGCTTTGAAATCAATCTCATACCGGAGCTTTCCGTTGTCTCTGTCCAGCTCACAGTCATAATCGAAGATTTCTTCTGCAGTCCGTCCGGCGTCTTCCAGAACAATCTTCCGGGCAGCTTCTTCCCCGATTACAACAACATCCGTATTGGGCATAAGCGTGATGGGCT
>JAFQGY010000163.1 GCA_017415325.1 Clostridia bacterium | reverse complement strand
ACCCTGGAACCCTCTCTGGGCGTGGTGTCAACAGGCGGCGAATCCGGCTTTGTCATGGCGGACATTCCCGGGCTGATTGAAGGGGCATCCGAAGGTCTGGGTCTGGGACATGCTTTCCTGCGGCATATCGAACGGTGCCGGATGCTGGTGCAGGTGGTGGACATCTCCTGCAGCGAAGGCCGTCCCGCCGTGGAAGACTTTGAAACCATCTCTGCGGAACTGGAAAAGTTCTCCCCCGAGCTGGCTGCCCGTCCCCGGATCGTGGTGGCCAACAAGTCCGACCTGCTGGTGGATTCGGAAGACGAGTTCATCGAGATCCCGGAACTGTCCGCAGAAGCGGCGGCTCTGGAACTGCGCTGTGCGGAGCTGGGCTATGAGCTGTACTACATTTCCGCCGCCAAAAAGCTGGGTCTGAAGGATCTGGTGGACGCCATTGCCGACCAGCTGCGCACACTGCCGCCTACCCTGACCTACGAAACCGAAATTGTCCCGGAAGAAATCGAAGTGAACACCGACGGTGCGGAAGACGTGACCATCCGCAGAGGAGACGACGCTTCCTTTATCGTGGAAGGCCGCTGGGCAGATGCGCTGATCGACCGGATCAACTTCAACGACCGGGAATCCATGCTGTACTTCGAGAACTCTCTGGTGAAGTGCGGCATCATCGACAAGCTCCGGGAAGCCGGATGCGAAGAAGGAGATACGGTACAGATCGCCGGATTTGCCTTTGACTTTATCGACTGATACACCATCAAAAAAAGGCAGGGATGCTTACTCCTTGCCTTTTCTGTATTTCAGGGTTACTGTTTCCGCTCCTGCCAGCACCGGTATACCTTCCGTTTTCCCGCCAGCGCACCGGCCGCCACACCGATCAGGAACACCAGAACGGAAACTGCCGCTTTCACCCAGTCCGCCCCGAACAGCAGAAGCGGTATCTGAAACCATATGGTATAGGGCAGCACCGCATGCATGGTTTCATACAGGATCCTGCCATCCGCCTCTGTCAGCTCTTCAGCAGAACCAGCGGTGCTGTAGTTCAGTCCCCACAGATCCCCAGCCTCCGCACTGCTGCCGAATATATATGCCATAAGCCCTGTCAGCAGAAGCAGAACAAGAGGACAGGCGGACATTACCGATATACGCAGGGGCAGGAACAGAATGGTCAGCACATACGCCAGTATCACCCCGGCAGTTTTCAGCACAGTTCTTTTCATATTCCTTCCTTATCCTTCCATCTTTCTGTGATAATACACACACGAATACACAACCGGTACCAGAATACCTGCCAGAAGCACGCCCAGTGTAATCCAGAATACCCCCAGAAACGCCGTGCACAGCATCACAAATCCGCCGATCACCCAGACAGGCCCTGCCAATCGGTGTGTCCGGTTCCAGGTATCTTCATCCCGCAGTGTCCATGTCAGCCTGATGCCGATGGTATGGTTGTACCGGCACTTGGGCATATAATTCCCCAGAATGATAAACAGCACCCCCAAAAACATCTGCATCACGGGAATCACATCCACTGCCCTGCCAAGCCCATGCATATACATCAGCACACCGCAGCCGATGGAGGTCACCGGGCAGATATACAGAATCATCCGCATCAGCACCGAACTCTGGGCCCGGTTTCCAGGATCCGCCATGGTCACAGCAAAACAGATCCAGTGTACCGCCAGCATGAATACCGGCATGATAAACACCGCTGCCCCCTTCGGCAGAAATCCGTCCGCCATACCCTGTGCATTCCAGTGGGTCGCCATTTCATCCGGCAGACGGTTCCACAAGATCAGCCCCGCCGCAATGGGCAGCAAAGTGAGAACCGATGTCACAAGCATTCTCCATCCGTATTTCCGCAGCATAATTTATTCTCCTTTCAGCTCCGTAATCCACAGCAGTACCTCTTCCAGTACCGATGTGTTCAGTTCATAGTACACATGCTTCCCCGCCCGGCAGTCCCGGATCAGTTCCGCTTCCTTCAATATATTCAGATGCTTCGACACAGCGGGAGCCGACATGGTAAAATGTTCCGCAATCTCTCCCGCCGCCCGTCTGCCGGATTTCAGCAGGTTCAGGATCTCCCGCCTTGTGGGATCCGCCAGCGCTTTCATGGTGCTCTGCATGCCCACAGCATCACCGCCTTTCATTTAACCTTTTGGTTAACTATAGTATATCACAGAATCCCCCGGCTGTCAAGAGTTTTTTAACCGTTTGGTTAATTGTTTTTCTTCCCTGCCTCCTTGACTCTTTTTCCGCATCGTGCTATAATGGGGAAAACCATATATGAACATATATAAAATGGAAAGGAATCACACCATGCCCACATTTCCTTATAAAAATGCTGCCGATTACGGCTTTCTTCCGGGAAACGATGCCGATGCCAATACCGCCGCCCTGCAGAATGCCCTGAACGGAGGAGGAACGGTCATCATCGGCCAGCCGGGTACCTACGACCTTTCCGGCACCATCCTGCTGGACAGCTACACCACACTGGAATGCGGCAACGGTGTCTTTATCCGCCGGGTTCCCACAAAAACCACCGGCTGCTGCTCCTATGCCTTCGTAAACCGGGGAGCATACACCAGAACCTGGGACACCGACATCACCATCACCGGTCTGCGGCTGATCTGCAACGGGAATCACGCCATGGGAGACACCTCCGGCCTGCCGAAACGGGATGACGGCTGGGAAAATCCGGGAGATCACATCATGGGACTCCGGGGACAGGTTTCCTTCTTCTACTGTAAAAATGTCATCATCCGGGATTTCGTCTGCATGGACATCGTGACGCCCTCCTACGGCATCCAGATCTGTACCTTTGAAAACTTCCTTCTGGAAAACGCATGGATCGAAGGGGAAAAGGACGGCGTACATCTGGGCAGAGGCAGCAAGTTCACCATCCGGGACTGCCGGTTCCGCACCTTTGACGATCCCATCGCCCTGAACGCCTTTGACTACACCTCCTCCAATCCCCAGATGGGCTGGATCGAAGACGGGGTCATCGAAAACTGCTATGACCTGAACCAGGACGCCACGGTGGGCTATTTCTGCCGGATTCTGGGGGGCTGCTGGAAGAGATGGGAACCGGGCATGATGATCCGCCACTCCGATGCGGTGATCCACAACGGCCGGATGTACCGGGTACAGATGCAGGTGGACGGAACAAAGTACACCTCTGTTACCCCGCCGGACTTCGAAAGAGGCTTCCGGGTACTGGACGGCATCAACTGGTATATGTGTCAGGACGACGGGGAAATTTTCGACTGCGGCTGCCGGAACATCCACTTCAAGGATATATTCCTGCAGAAAAAGCGGGACATCGCCATTGCCATCAACTTTGAAGACAATGACTACGCCCACAGCATCTATCCCGGCGCAACTCTGCCGATACAGGAAGACATCGTGCTGGAAAACATTTTCTTTGAAGCCGACCTTTCTCACCTGCTCCGGGCCAACACCCCCGTGAACTGCGTGAAAGTCCTGAACTCCGTAATCCGGGACTGCGATATTCTGCTGAACACACTGGATCCGCTGGAAAATGCAGACTGGGGACACACGGATCTGCTGCTGTACGGAAACACATGGAAGGCTTCCTCCGACAGAACGCTGGTGGCCTGTGACGGGGAAAGAACGGCATCCGTGAAGATCGGCGCCTCCGTGGTACAGGAGGATTTCCGTCCGAAATACAGAGGAAATATCACCCTGCAGGAAACGGATATTCCGCTGGAAAAAGAATGATCAAAAAGGCGCCAGGATTCTGCCGAAAAACCATGAAACTGCTGAAAATTCCGCTGCTCTGTTGCATTCCGGAACAAAAAGTGCTATAATATGCTGTCATGATGTGACATACGTCATAATGCAGCCGCTGCAAAGGAGGCGATTATTCTGAATCATTCCATCGTCGGGTGCATTCTCGCCGCACTGCCGGGCATTCTCATTGCCTGGATCAACTACAAACTGACAGGACGCGCCGCAAAATCCGGCAGTACTTCCCTTTCGCTGGTACCTGTACTCCGTATGGTACTGGGAATCGGGTATCTGGCTCTGCTGTATTTTGCCGCTCCCCATACACCCTGGGACAGTATCTGGCTGCTGGCCGGAGGAGCTGCGGGACTGACCCTCCCCCTGTTCTTCTTCACCTTTCTGCTTCTGCGGCAGGTGAACGGAAAGACCGCCGGCTCCGCAACAGACACGCCTGGGGATACAAGCAATCCAAAAGAAGGAGGAAATTCCCAAAATGGGTGAAAAATCCGAAGTGGTGATTCCGCTGGGCGGGATACTGGATGTCACAGGGGAAGTGATTGCCATGTGGGCGATTCTGGCACTGGTGCTGGTACTGTCCCTCATTGCGACCCACAACATGAAAGAACTCCCCGGCACCTTCCAGAACATGGTGGAAGCCGGCATCGAGTATCTGGACAACTTTTTTTCCGGCATCATCGGAAAGCACCACACACGCAAATACTTCTATTTTCTCGGTTCCCTGTTCATCTTCATCATCGTGGCCAACTACACCGGTCTGATTCCGGGCGTCGGTCTGACAAAGTACTTCAAAGCGCCCACCGCCTCTCTGTCTGTGACGCTTGGGCTGGGTGTATGCACCTTCCTGTTCCTGCAGATTGCCGGTCTGCGGGTGGGGGCCAAGCACTATTTCAAACGGTTCATCAGCCCCATCGCCTTTATGCTGCCCCTGATGGTACTGGACGAATTCATCAAACCCGCTTCTCTGGCACTCCGTCTGTTCGGGAATGTGTTCGGGGAAGAAACCGTCACCCACAACCTGTATGACCTGCTGCCCATCGGCGCGCCGGTGCTGATGATGGCTCTGTCCATTCTGTTCTGCGCCATTCAGGCCGTGGTTTTCACCATGCTGACTTCCATCTATCTGGAAGAGGCAATCGAAGTGGAGGACTGACCTCCGCGTCCGTTTCAAAAATCATTCATAATATAAGGAGACTTTACTCATGGATAGTTCCGCTTACATCGCCATCGCCGCTGCCATTGCCATTGCTGTCAGCACCATTTTCCCCGCCATCGGTCAGGGTCTTGCCGCCAAAGCCGCTATGGAAAGCATCGCCCGTCAGCCTGACGCCGCCAAGGATATCCGTTCCACGCTGATCATCGCCCTGTCCCTGATGGAAGCGCTGACCATTTACGGCCTGCTGATCGGTTTCATTCTGGCCTCCAAGATCTAAGGGAGGCAAAACGTGACCGTTCAATTACCCATCCTGCTGTGGACGGTGATCTGTTTCTGCCTGCTGATGCTGATCCTGCACCATTTCCTGTTCCGGCCCATGCTTTCCTTTATGGACAAACGGCAGGAAAAGATCGACAGAGCCGCCCGGAAAAAGGAAGAATATGACCGTGCTCTGGCAGACGCTGACGCAGTGCTGACCGCTTTCCGTGCGGAAGAAGAGCGGCATCTGGCTGAACACATTCAGAAAGAAATTGCCGACGCCAAAAAGAATGCGGAAGAGCTGATCACAATCACCCACCGCAAACAGAATCAGAATCTGGATCTGCATGTGGCAGAACTGGAGCTGGAAGCCAAAGAAATCGAAAAAGTCATGGACACCCGGCTGGAAGAACTGGCAGAGCTGTATGTTTCCACGCTGCTGTCCTGATTAAAGGATAAAAATGCTGCATTTTGTTTATTCAATCATCAATTTTGCCATCCTTGCCCTGATCGTCTGGCTGATGTTCCGGAAGATGATCGCCCGGATTTTCGGCGGACGCCGGGAACGGATAAACCGGCAGCTGGATGAAGCAGAACGGCTGGAGGCTGCGGAAATGCCCCTGCCCACCCTGCCGGAAACCTTCCGCACCGATCTGCCGGACACCGTGCAGGCGGAGATTGCGGAAATCCGTGAAAATGCGGAAGAATCTGCCGGAATCATGATGCGCCAGACGGAGGAAACCATCGAAGACCTGCGCCGGGAAATGCTGCTGAGCGTGAAGGAGCAGTACATCGACAAGCTGGTGAGCCGGGTACGGGAAATGATGACCTCCGAGCCCTATGTTTCCGCCCTGCGTGCCAGAGAAGATGAAATTGCCGACCGGATCATCGAGTGCATGGAGATCACCCCCGGGGACATGGCCTATCTGCGGCGGAAGGATGTGCTGTACATCACCCTGACCTCCGCCCATGAGCTGCCGGAATCTATTGTGGAACGGATCGGCCGGAGAGCCACGGAGCTGCTGGACGAAGTGGGGGGCAAGCCTTCCTACTGGATCAAGGTGGATCCGGAGCTGATCGGCGGTTTCCGGTTCCGTGTGGGGGACTCTGTATACGACTTCACGGTTGCCGACCAACTGTATCAGCTGCGCCGGGAACTGGAAAACAGAGACATCACCGGAGAAGAAGATGCCGAAGCGCTGATTGCGGATCTGTTTGCCGGGGTCGGCCAGATCAGGCATGGCGTCAGCGAATTCCAGCTGGGCCGTGTTATCAGCATTTCCGACGGAATCTGCTGGCTGGACGGTCTGGCAGACATCATGTACGGTGAGGTTATCGAATTTGAATGCGGGGAACAGGGGATGGTGCTGGACATCGAACCCGACCGCATAGGATGCATCGTCTACGGCCAGTACGAACATATCGAAAGCGGCAGCCGGGTGCGCCGTGTGGGCCGGATCGCCAGTGTACCGGTAGGGGAAGACCTGCTGGGCCGTGTGGTGGACCCGCTTGGTCAGGCCATTGACGGAAAGGGCCGCATCTGGACAAGCGAACGCCGCCCCATCGAATTTGCCGCTCCCTCCATTCCCGACCGTGCAGGTGTTTCCCGTCCCATGCACACCGGGATCAAGGCCATCGACGCCCTGGTTCCCATCGGCAGAGGACAGCGTCAACTGATCATCGGCGACCGCCAGACCGGGAAAACCTCCATTGCCATCGACACCAACATCAACCAGCGGGGCTCGGATCCCATCTGTATCTATGTCGCCATCGGCCAGAAGGACACCACCATTGCGGAAATCCGTGACCGTCTGACCCGCCACGGCGCCATGGAATACACCACCATCGTCTGCGCTCCCGCTTCCACCTCTGCATCCATCCAGTACATCGCCCCCTTCGCCGTGTCTGCCATGGCGGAATACTTCATGTATCAGGGGAAGGATGTGCTGATTGTCTACGACGACCTGTCCAAGCACGCCGTGGCATACCGTGAACTTTCCCTGCTGCTGCACCGTCCCTCCGGCCGTGAAGCCTATCCCGGGGACGTGTTCTACCTCCACGCCAGACTGCTGGAACGGGCTGCACAGCTCTCCCACGAAAAAGGCGGCGGTTCCATCACGGCTCTGCCCATCATCGAAACCCAGGCCGGTGACGTTTCCGCCTACATTCCCACCAACGTCATCTCCATCACCGACGGACAGATCTTCCTGGATGCGGATCTGTTCAACGAAGGTCAGCGTCCTGCCGTCAATGTGGGGCTGTCCGTCTCCCGTGTAGGCAGTGCGGCACAGACTAAACTGATGAAGCAGGTCTCCGCAAGACTCCGTATGGATCTGGCCCAGTACCGGGAGCTGGCAGGCTTTACCCAGTTCGGCTCCGATGTGGACGCTTCCACAAAGAAAGTGCTGGATGCCGGGAAACGGATGATGGCTGCCCTTCTGCAGGGACGGTTCAATCCCCTGCCGGACTGGGAACAGGCAATGCTGCTCTTTGCCGTATCCGAAGGGCTGGCTGACCATGTGGATCCTGCGGACATGGAAACCTATGCGAACCGCCTTGCCCTCCATCTGGAAACCCGGTATCCCCAGCTCACAGAACAGCTGCAGACCGGCGCAAAGCTCACTGACGACGAAAAAGAATATCTCCGGCAGGCCATTGCGGCATATGAAACCGCAAATGAGGTGGCATAAATGGCAAGCCTGCTGGAACTGAAAAAACATCTGCACAGCATCCGTACAACCGGTCAGCTGGCCGGAGCCATGAAAACCGTCTCCGCCGCCAAGCTCTCCCGTCTGAACGGCGCCCTGCAGAATTTCTCCGGGTATCAGAGCCTCTGTACCGCCATGAAAGAACGGTTCGGACATGATCTTTCCGACATGTATCCCTGCAGAAATCCCGATGCTCCCCGCTGCTTTGTGGTGCTGGGCGCCAACCGTGGACTGTGCGGCGGATACAACATGGAACTGTACAGCCATGCGGAATCGGTTCTGCGGGAAGCTTCCGGTTCGTATCTGCTGATTGTAACCGGCAGGCACGCTGTCAACCACTTCCGGGAAGCCGGATACAGCATATACAAAGAGCATATTCTGCCGGAAACCCTGCATTACGAAGACTGCATGCCGCTGCTTGGCGAACTGCTGGAACTGTACGGCAGCGGTACGGTCTCCTCTGTGGAACTGCTGTACCAGAGATTTGTCAACATGCTTACCCAGACACCGGATACCCACCGGCTCCTGCCCCTTGCTGCTGCCGGAACGGATGGCGCTGCACCGGAGACCCTGTATGTCCCGGACAGAGAAACCGTACTCCGTTCCGCCGCCGCAACCTGTGTAAACGCCGATTTTTATACCCATATCCTGGAAGCCGGTGCCGGGAATCAGGCCGCAACCCTGATCGCCATGCGTTCCGCTTTCGACAATGCCGAGGCTTCCGCCGCCACACTGGAATCCGCCATCAGCCGTCAGAGACAGAGCGAGGTGACCTCCAGCGTCATCGAAACCGCCGGCGGATATACCGGGGACTGAACTCCCTTCGAGAAAACCATAACGGAGGATTCCCATGCCAAAAGATTCAAAAGGCATTATCACCCGCATCAACGGGCCCGTGGTGGACATCATGTTCGCCGACCTGGCCCTTCCCGATATTTTTCACGCTGTGGTGATTCCCACGGAAGAGGCAACCTTTACCCTGGAAGTCCTGCAGCATCTGAGCCACAACGAAGTCCGCTGTATCGCCATGCAGCCCACCGACGGCCTCTCCCGGGGTATGACCGCCATCGACACCGGTGCTCCCATTTCGGTTCCGGTAGGCAGCGGTACTCTGGGACGCATGACCAACGTCACCGGGGATCCCATCGACAGAGCCGGGGAGATCGTCACGGAAGAACGCTGGCCCATCCATCACTCCGCCCCCCACTTCACCGAAATCGTCACAGCCGGTGAGATTCTGGAAACCGGGATCAAGGTAATCGACCTGATGACGCCCTATGCCAAAGGGGGGAAGATCGGTCTGTTCGGCGGCGCCGGGGTGGGAAAAACCGTTCTCATCATGGAGCTGATCCGGAACATCGCCTTTGAGCACGACGGGTATTCCGTATTTGCCGGGGTGGGCGAACGCTCCAGAGAAGGCAACGACCTGTGGAACGAAATGAAACAGTCCGGGGTACTGGACAAAACGGCGCTGGTCTTCGGGCAGATGAACGAAACCGCCGGTGCCAGACTCCGTGTACCGCTGGCCGGACTGACCATGGCGGAATATTTCCGGGAAAACTCCCGCAAGGACATTCTGCTGTTCATCGACAACATTTTCCGCTTCACCCAGGCAGGCTCCGAAGTATCCGCTCTGCTGGGACGGATGCCTTCCGCCGTGGGGTATCAGCCGACGCTGGCCTCCGAAATGGGGAAGCTGCAGGAACGGATCGTATCCACCCACAGCGGCTCCATCACCTCGGTACAGGCGATCTATGTCCCCGCCGATGACCTGACCGACCCTGCTCCCGCCACCACCTTCTCCCATCTGGACGCCACCACGGTTCTTTCCAGAAGCATCGTGGAACTGGGAATCTACCCTGCCGTGGCTCCGCTGGAATCCGGCTCCCGCATGCTGTCTCCCGATATCGTAGGAGCACGCCATTACCGCTGTGCCAAGGAAGTGACCCGGGTGCTCCAGCGGTACAACGAACTGCAGGACATCATCGCCATTCTGGGGATGGACGAGCTTTCCGCGGAAGATAAAATGGCCGTACGCAATGCCCGCCGGGTACAGCGTTTCATGAGCCAGCCCTTCCATGTGGCAGAAGGCTTCACCGGAATCCAGGGCAAATATGTCCGGGTGGACGAAACCATTGCCGGTTTTGAAGCGATTCTGGGCGGCGAATGCGACCATCTGCCGGAACAGGCCTTTATGATGGCAGGTACCATAGACGATGTCTGGGCAGCAGCCAAAGGATAAGCTATGGAAAAAACAATGCTTCTGACCATCGTTGTCCCGGACGGAAAGGAAACCGCTGTCCGCTGTGATGCCGTACGGTTTCAGATTCCGGACGGAGCAAAGAACAAACCCACCGGCGGCAGTGTGGGAATCCACCCCGGACACATGGATGCGCTGATGTCCGTGGATGCCGGAGAAGTGACCGCCTCTCTTGCCGGAAAACCGGTGCTGCACTGCAGCGTGGATGCCGGACTGGCTATGGTACAAAAAGATACCGTCACTATTCTGACAGACAGAATCCGGGACATACAATAAGAAATACAAACAAAAACGGCTTACGGAATGTGAAAAATGTTCCCTGTAAGCCGTTTATTGTATTTCTTGTCTCTGCTCTCTTATTTCTTATTTGTTTTCTCTCATCTCTTTCGTCAGCGCCACGCCGGTTTCAATCAGCGCTTCCGCTACACCTGCCCGGAAATTGGAGCTTCTGGCTTCGTAGCCCCCTTCCGCATAGGCGTCATGGGTGGGGAAATAGCCCTGGTATCCGTTGGCACAACAGCAGGGGATGGTCATGGCGAAGGGAGAACCGTCCTTGATGCCCCGTCCGATGTCGGTGAAGGGTTCCCCGGGCAGGCCCACAAACGCCACATCCCCGATGCCCACGCCGGTCAGGTACAGGCCAAATGCGTCCGGGCCGTTTTCGTGGCGGATCCATGCGTTGGCTTCTCCCAGAACGGTGGCGTGCATCATGCCTCTGTATTTCTGGCGGAACCCGACGGGATCGTCCTTTTCAAACTGTACCAGCGCCTTGGCAGCGGCAACCTGTTCGGGAGTCCCTCTGTTGGAAGCCACCTGGGTCACCTTCTGTCCATAGTATACCTTGTCGCATACTGCCGGCTGGGTGTAGGAATACACGGACAGCACCGCTCCTGCGATGACCCGTCCCATATGTTCCGCATGTGCCGTACCGGGTTTCCGTACCGCTTTGATGTCGATGTGGTTGGTATCGCCCTGGGCACCGTTAAAGTACACCACATGAACGCCCTTGCCGCCCTTTTCGCCCTGCAGAGCCGCTTCCAGTGTCCGGCGTACAAATCCCGGATAGTCTGCCGAGAACTTGTTGCCGCCGATGGTGTCGGGATGTACCTGGAAATTCACGATGGCAATGTCCGCCGCCCCTTCTCTGACAATCTTCACCAGCTGCACCATTTCGTCCGGGGTACCGATGGGCCCAACCACTTCCGGGTCGTTACCGGGGTTGGTCTTGGTGGAGCCGTCCTTCATCCGGAACCGGCGTACAAAGGAGATCCCTTTGGCTTCACTGCGGGCGGTTTCCATGGTGGCTTCCTTCATGTCCGCAATGGCCAGAGTGATGGCGTCGGAAATCCGGTCAAAGAGATATTCGTTATAGGTGGGATTGATTTCAAACAGTCTGCCCGCATTGACTTCCGGCCCTGTGTGGGTATGGGTACAGGCCAGGAAAACCGCTTCGTAGTCCAGTCCGTTCTTTTCGGCGGCACGGCGTCGGATGATGTCCATGTTCTGCTGGTTGATGCCGATCACATCCAGCGAAACGGCGGCGGCGGTTCTTTCCCCATCGGTAAAGGCAATGGCATGGGCCTGCAGGGGATCCAGAATCCCGTCAGCCCGCCGTTCGTTGAAGTACCCCGAAATACAGGTACCAAAGGGCGGTGTAATATCCAGTCTCGCAAATCCGGCTTTCATGAAGGTTACCTTCCTTTCCTTTTCTGATTACTTATCTTAATAATATCTGTCCAGCACTTCGCTGACAGTTTTTGCCCATACGATCAGATTCTCCGGTCTGTGGGAAACGGTACTGATGTCCTTCAGCACAAATTCACAGGGACAGCCGTATTTCTGACAGACCTGTACCGTCTTTTCCGTTTCCTTCCGGATCACTTCCGGGTCGGTTTCGATGGCCACATAGGCCGGGTTGGGTTTTCTGGCGTATACATAATCCCCGCCGATCTGTTCCCCGCAGACCTCTTCGTTGGCCCAGGGAGACACGCCGATTTTCCGCAGGTTGGAGATTTTTTTCACCACATCCAGCTTGTTGTCCAGCGGTTCGCAGCAGCCGTAGTAGGTGTAGGCAAACCGTTCCGCCAGAGGCCTGATGTATTGGATTTCAAATTCGTCATGCATTTCCGGCGACACCGTGGAGAACATCTGCGCCATGCCCCGGAACCAGGTAGCCTTCCATCCGTCCTCCGCCAGCCCCGATACCATCCCGGGCGTACAGTGGAGATTCACCGAGGTGGGATCCACATGGGAGTTCTGTTCAATGAAGTCCAGACGGGCAATGGCGGCGTCGGTGAACTTCCGCATGATCCGGTGCAGGTATTCCGGCCGGTCGTACATGTCGATCAGAATCGGTTCCACACCCCGCAGCATGGAAATATCGTCCCACGGCGGGAAATACAGATAGTCGTGCCCGCACAGCTTCACCGGCATGACCTCCCCCAGCAGATCCGTCATAAAGTTCATGCTGGCTTCGTCTCTGTCCGGCCGCAGGGTGAATTCCGGCAGATGCACCTTTTCCAGCGCTTCTTCCGCCTCCAGCACATCCCGGTACTGATGGGAAACGATATTGTTGAATGCATCGGAACGGATGATGTTTTCTTCTCTGGAAATGCCCATCCCGGTGGAATCGTATGCCATACGCACCCGCCAGAAAGGTTCAAACAGGGTATCCGCCCGGAAATGCTTCCAGCGATAGAGGGCAATGCGGAAGAAATTCTCCACCCCTCTGGCCCCCGGATCCTCACACTGACAGGTCAGCTCCCCGTCAATATCCATCTGGTACCACGGAATTTCGTCCAGCAGTACCGGCGGCCGGACAATCTGCAGGTCGTTGCTTGCCTTCATCCGGCGGTTCATCTCCTGCTGTTTTTCCGAGGTCGCCATTTCCATGTACCGCTTCGCCAGTTCTCTGACAATCGTCTTATCGTTCTGTGTCATATCCTGCTCCTCCGGACAATGGTATTCTTATGGTGATTATACTATATTCCGGAAAAATATACAACCCCTTTTTGGTATTTTTCATGATTTTTCGGTTGACAGAACCGAGGATATCCTGTATAATGAAGAAAAAACCATCTCACACCCGCAAGGAGGTACATCATGCCGGAATTCAGAACTGCCATAGCATCCTATTCTTTCCACGGCCTGCTGGGTCAGGGAAAATGCGACGTATTCAACTACCTGAATATGCTCCGCTACCGCTACAACATTGCAAACGCCGACATCTGGACGGGTTTTCTGCCCACGCTGGAAGATGATTTCATCACCAAAGTAAAGGATACACTGGACAGAAACAGCCTCTCCCTTGCCAATCTCTGCGTGGACGGGCCTCATGTCTGGGTGGACGATCCCGAAAAGAGAGAAGCACACCGGCTGCAGATGCTGGAATACATCAAAGCGGCACACAAACTGGGGGCAAAGACCATCCGCGTGGACTTCGGCGGCACAGAAGGACACACCATGCCGGAGGAAGCCTTCGAGTACATCGTGAAGACCTACCGGGAATACTGCGGCATCTGCTGGGATCTGGGCATGAAGATCGGCCCGGAAAACCACTGGGGCTGGGACAGAGTGCCGGAATATCTGGAAAAGGTGAAGAACGCTGTGGATCATCCCGCCTACGGACATCTGTATCACCTGCGCAATTTCTATGACGAACCGGAAAAGGGCGAAGCGCTGGCCATTTCCTACGCCATGCACACCCACATCCACGCCGGATCCATGCCCTACGCCAAGGAAGTGATCCGTAAGCTGGCCATCTCCGGCTATGAAGGGGTTTACAGTGCCGAACACCACTCCGGCAAGCTGGAATGCGAACGGGTGGAATGGCAGATCGCCACGGTCAGAGGTCTGATCGCGGAGCTGCAGGAGGAAGGACTGGAAAACGAAGCCGCCCCCGCCTACTTCAACGGCATCTACGAAGCGTAACAAACAAGTACCGGAAAGGAGAACCCATATGGAAAAGATCAGAATTGCAGTGATCGGCGTGGGGATCATCGGGGAAGCCCACCTGAACACCTACAGAACCATCCCGGAAGCGGATGTAGTGGCCATCTGTGACATCAACGAAGAACGCCTCCACTATATCGGGGACAAGTTCGGCATTCAGAGACGGTTCACCCACATCGGCAGGATGCTCGAAGAAGACGACATCGATGCCGTGGACGTCTGTCTCCATAACAACATGCATGCGCCGGTGTCCATTGCCGTCATGCGTGCCGGAAAGGACTGCTACTGCGAAAAGCCCATGGCAGGCACCTTCTATGACGCCAGAGAAATGTACCGGGTCATGGAAGAAACCGGCAAAAAGCTGCACATCCAGCTGTCCCTGCTGTACACCAGAGAAACCAAGGCTGCCAAGCGGTTCATCGACGCCGGAAAGCTGGGGCACCTGTATCACATGCGCTCCTACGGGTTCCGCCGCCGGGGCAGACCCTATGTGGACGGATATGCCGCCAAGGAATTCGTGAACACCACCACATCCGGCGGCGGAGCGCTGTTCGACATGGGCGTATACCATATCTCCCAGCTGCTGTATCTGGCAGGCCTGCCGAAGCTGGAACGGGTATGCGGACACACCTATGCGGAACTGGATATGGATCCCGGCAGACGGGAAATCTCCGGCTTCAATGTGGAAGAACTAGGCGTAGGGCTGGCCACCTATGAAAACGGCCTGTCCATGGATATTCTGGAATCCTGGGCCATCCACGGCAGACCCTTCCCTTCCTCCATCCTCTGCGGCTCCGAAGCGGGCATCTCTCTGGAACCCCTGACCATCCACTCCCGGGAAAACAACATCGAAACGGACACCACCGTGGATCTGGGGCAGATGGATTATCTGGAACACACAGTATATGCGGCAGACGCCCACTACGACAATTCCCAGCACCACTGGATCCATGCCCTGCTGGGCAAATGTGACCTGCTGCCCACCGCCAGAATCGCCCTGGAAACCCAGAGAGTACAGGAAGGGATCTATTTCTCCCAGATGCTGGGCAGAGAAGTCACCGCAGATGAGATCGAAACCCTGTCCGAATCCAGGGCACTGGTAATTCCGAACCTGTAAGACAAATAAGAAGTAAGAGATCAGAAATAAGAAGTATATAGTAAATCCGTAAATAACAAACAGCTGACAGAATTATTCAGTACGTTCTGTCAGCTGTTTGTATTTTCGCTGTTCTTCTGTATTTCTTATTTCTGACTTCTTATTTCTTACTTCACAACCGCTGTTCCGTCTTCCCGATACTCAATCCGGTCTCCGGCGCAGTTCAGGCTGTCGATGAATGTCAGGTATTCCTCTTTGGAGGCAAAGGGAGCCTTGTAGTTAGCCTTGATGTCACATGCCCGCTTGCCGCCGTCCTTCAGCAGCAGAACCAGCATCGCCAGCTGCCATTTGGCACAGTCCACGCAGGCTGCCACAGGATCCACAATCTCATAATCGTTTCCGTGGCTCTTCCCTCTTCCGCCGCCGCAGTAGGGGTGAATCACCGGCATGATGGCGGACAGATCGCCCATATCCGTACTGCCGGAACCGATGTGATCGCTGACACTCATGGGGTATTCCGGGATGATCTCCTTTGCCGCTTCTGCCGCCAGCTTCATCATATCCGGTGCATTCCGCAGGGGGCCGTATCCGGGGGCATCCACAATCTCAATATTGGTGCCGATGGAATAGGCCGCACCCGTCAGCGCACGGTTGACCTTTTTGTTTGCCTTCACAATGGCGTCAAAGCTGCTGCCCCGGACATAGCTTTCCAGGGTTACCGTCTCGGGAATGGCGTTACCATGTCGCCGCCGTGGGTGATGATGGGATGTACCCGGATGATGTCCGGTTCGGAGAAGGTTTCCCGGATGGCGTTGACGGCGTTGATCCCGCAGGTGGCCGCATACAGGGCATTCTTCCCCGCCCAGGGACTGCCGCCCGCATGCGCCGCAACACCCTTATAGAGGATCTTTTTCGTGATACATCCCACAGAACCGCCCCGGATGGCATAATCGGAAGAAGTGTGCACCATAAAGGCAATGTCCACCCCGTCAAAATAGCCCCGGTGCAGGAATTCTGTCTTGCCGCCAAGGTATTTGATCTTCCCCGCATCCCGGAGTCCGCTGCGGTATTCGATTTCCAGCAGTTCTTCCGCCGGTACCGCACAAAGCCGGATCCGCCCACTCATTTCGTCCAGCACACCCGGTTCCGTCAGTGCCGCCGCCAGACCCAGCAGAGCCGCACACTGGGCATTGTGTCCGCAGGAATGGACGGCCCCGGTGGTGGGATCTGCGTCCTTGTGGGCAGGACAGATGATGGAATCCAGTTCCCCCATCACCAGCACTTCCGGCCCGGGACGTCCTGTGTCGATGACGGTATAGAATCCGGTGATCCCCTCCGCCATGGTCAGTTCATACCCCAATGCCCGGAATTTTTCCGCCATATAGCCGGAGGTAACCGTTTCCTTATAACCCGTTTCCGGATGCGCCCAGACAAATCGCTCCGCTTCCAGAATCAGGTCTCTGAATTTTTCCACCGCATTTCTGTACAGTTCCATAGATACTCCCTTGTGTTTTGGATTTTGTATCATTATACCATGATACCGGGACAAATGCAAGACAGCGTGGGCAAATGGACTGGGCAGCGGCATGTTCTTTTTGCTTTTCTTTTCTGCTTACAGCGGTGTGGTTGGTACGATGCCATCGTAGGGGGTGTCCTTCCGGACGGGACTCAGAGGATAGGGGAGGGAGGAGATCGGTGTTCAGGCGCCACTCCGTCCTCCCTCCCCTACCCTCCGAGACCTCCCACCCCACCCACCTTATCCAGGCTTGCAGAGTTTGGGTGCGCTGACGGAAGTTACATGGCTGAAAGCGCTTGGCTGAGTATGTGCGCTGACTTGGAATGAGAGGTTGTGGGCGTTAGAGGTTT
>JAFQGY010000162.1 GCA_017415325.1 Clostridia bacterium | reverse complement strand
TACAAACAGTAATATTTTTAATCGTGTTACACCCGTATTTTACGAACTTGCAAATCTTACATGGGGTGTTGTGGGGCTTGGCAATATTGGCGGCAAAGTTGCAAATGTTGCAAAAGCTTTAGGGTGCAATGTTATTGCATACAAAAGAAAAAATATTAAAAATTCTTCAATTTTTTTCAGTATACCATATGCCGGTATGGATTTCATTTCCAAACTATAAAATTTCCGCAAAAAACAGCGGAGGTTCTCCCTTCGCCGTTTATGTATTCAATTCCGTTCCCGGATCCATCTGTCCGCCAGCCGCAGCAGTTCCCTGGCATTCTCATAGGTCAGCATCTCCATAGCCGTATCATAGGGGAGTTCCAGTACTTCCGCCACTTCCCCCGTATGCAGAATCGGATCCCCACAGCTGTACCGGGCTGTGAAGTATGTCACACGTTTCCATTTTCCGCCGTTTTGCAGGGCATATACCAGTTCTTTCCGGAATTCCGTATCCAGCCCGGCATGCAGGCCCGTCTCTTCCCATATTTCCCGCAGGGCAGCATCGTAAACAGTTTCCCCCGCTTCCAGATGGCCTTTCGGAAATCCGGTATGCCCCAGTTTTTCTCTGACCAACAGATACCGCACTTCCCCCTCCCGCACAGTATACAGTACCGCTCCTGCACTGTGGGCATGCTGTACAGGAACCCGTTCCGGCAGCACCACAGCGGCCTGCGTGTGCATGGTATGATATGCCTTCTCTGCTTTGTCCCATGGATATACCGTATCCTTCCCCCGCATGGGATCATTGCAGTATATATTTTCTCCGTCAGATCCGGTCAGCACCAGACAGTGCATGGGTTCTGTCCATGTGTATTCCCCTGTTCCGTCATCCATCTGCCAGGGAGTACAGGGCCGTCCTTCCGCCATATCCAGCGTTGCCCAGAGAATCACCGGAATTCCACGGGAAACATACAGCCGGCACAGTGCCTGAAAAGGAAGATTGTACAGCGGTTTCACACGATATCCCGTTCCTGCAAGAGCCTTTTCCGCCGCCTTTTCAATCACAGGGACAAAACAGCCCCAGCCATCTGCCGAATAAGGGTCCCCCGGAAAGGCTTTCCATGGATTGACACCGACCCGGATTCCGTTTTCCTCATACGGTGCTGTCCCCTTCGGCAGATACCGGTCGATCCAGGTTTCCACATCCATATCCAGCCCGGCATACCGCAGCGCCATCACAGTGGACACGCTCTCACATCCGGTAGGATACTTCTCCCGCTGATCGATATACGGCACATCCAGACGGGTCGGCAACGGAATCATTGCATTTTCAGGCAGAGTGTACCGCACTTCCAATCCGTCATGCTGCATTGTTTCCGGATGTACGGCAATGCGGTTCTGTCCGTCCGGTACAAATCCGAACCGACTGAAAAACCGCTGTGCAGGTTCGTTTTCCAGCGGAATCCAGACCAGAACCGGAACTGCATCCGCCGCAGACACTGCCTGTTCTGTCAGGAGATATGCCGCCCCCAGTCCACGGGAGTCCGGTTCCACATACAGCCAGCGGATTTCACAGGCGGTTTCCGTTTTTTTCCATGCAATCCCGCCGCACAGGGTATTTCCCCGGTATGCCAGCCGGAGAGCACAGTCCTCCGTCAGAGCTTCTGTCGGAACATTCCATTCGTTTTTCCATTGTATTCTTTCCTCTGCCGCAGCCTGACGTACAGTCATCCGCACCGGGCCGGTAATCGGGATCATATCTGCCTCCGTTTGGTGTCATGATACGGTAAGGATACCACAGAGACCACAGTTTGTCAAGAAGATTGATCCCATTCCCCAAGAGATTTTTCTCTGAAATTTTCCCAAACCTCTTGCATTTCCGGCAGGATTGTGCTATACTAATCCAGTACCCGGTACGGCCCGTTGGTCAAGCGGCAAAGACGACGCCCTCTCACGGCGTAAACAGGAGTTCGATTCTCCTACGGGTCATAATCCCTGATTCTGCAAGGAACCGGGGATTTTTTGTTTTTCCTGCGCTGTCCCCAGTCTGTCCCACAGCTTATACACACTCAGTCCCAGATTCATGATTTCACAGGCATACATGGACAGCACATATCCCCCCAGTCCCATAGTGGGTGTAAGAATCACCACCAGCACCAGACTGACAAAGGCATCGGCCATGTTCACCTTCATACAGTACAGCTGCTCTCCCAGCCCTTTCAGCAATGCATCCGTTACGGTATCAATGTACATGAACGGTACCAGAAACGCCAGCCGCCGGATATACATACCCGCTTCCGCACTGTGGTAAATCCCCTGCCCCAACGGATCCGCAAAACAGAAAAATACAAAAAAACTCAGGACGGAAAATATCCCTGCCGTCCGCAGTACCTTTCCGCAGAGCTTTTTCAGCTTCTCCGATTCCCCCACCGCATCCAGCGCCGTGACCTCCGGGATCAGAATTCCTGTAAACGCACCGATCACCGCATAGGGAAACAGAATCACCGGCAGTGCCATCCCCTGCAGAACGCCGTATGCTTCCAATGCTTCTGCCTGTGTAGCACCGGATCGCTTCAGTCCCCACGGAATTGCCAGATGTTCTGCGGTCACCAGGCCCTGTCTGGCATATGCTCCCACCGCAATAGGGAACGATATGGCAGCCGCATCCCGGAATCCGGTGGACAGGATCTGTTTTTCACGCCCGGGTCTGTCGCCTTTGGGAATCCGGGAATCGGTCAGATAGAAAATCCCTGCCAGCACTAGTGACAATGCTTCCGCACAGGCTGAACCGCCCACCACAGCCAGACACATATACTCCACCGATCCCGTGGGCACCACACAGACCAGTGCTGTTGCCGTGATGCTGAACTTGGCCGCCTGTTCAAACAGTGTCATCACCGCATTTTTTCCGATCTTCCGCATACCCGTGAAATATCCGTTCAGAGCAGAACTGATCGAAATGGCAGGCAGACTCACCGCCAGTACCCGCAGAGAAGACAGGGTACGCAGATCGTGCAGCAGAAACTGTGCAATGGGCCGTGACAGAGAAAACAACAGCGCCGCCGCACCGCATCCGAACAGCAGACTGTACCGGCATACTGCCCAAAGAATCTGCCGCACGGTTTTCCGGTAAGACGCCGTATCAGCACCGACCAGTCTGGCACACCGTTCTGCGGTCAGCCGTACCGCTGCCAGATGTACACTGGATGTAGCCAGCGTTACCGCAAAGCCGTAGATGCTCATCACCAGCGTAAACAGCCCCATGGATTCTGCGCCGATTTTCCCGGACACATACCCATTGAAGCTCACCGCCGCCCCCCGCAGGAGGATGTTCACCAGTGCCAGAATCACGGCGTTCCGGATATACAGCCTGCCTTTCTCCACAATCCCGCCTCCATTTTTCTTGAAGATACAGGATAAATATATTGACTTCCGCCGCAGAATATGCTACAATCAAATAAAGGGTTTTCTGTCCGGAATTGGCAGAAACCAACAAAACGAAACTATGTACTCTCTGGAGGATTATTATGGCTATTCCCGTACCGGAAAAACGAATTCTGGATTTTGAAGAAATGGGCTTTGGGATGTTCATCCACTGGGGGCTGTATTCCCAGCTGGGCAAGGGCGAATGGGTGCAGCACATCCACGGGATCCCGAAGGAAGAATATGTAAAACTGCAGGACACCTTCACCGCTTCCAAATTTGACGGGCAGAAGATTGCACAGATCGCCAAGAAAGGCGGCGCCAAGTACATCACCTTGACCACCCGCCACCACGAAGGCTTCTCCCTGTACGACACCAAGGGACTGAACACCTATGATGCGCCCCACTCTCCCGCCGGCCGTGACCTGATCCGGGATTTTGTAGACGGCTGCCGTGCTGAAGGCATCGTTCCTTTCTTCTATCACACCACCCTGGACTGGTGGCATCCGGAATTCAACGGGGATTTCAAGGTATATCTGCAGTATCTCCGTGACTCCGTGGAAATCCTCTGCACCGAATACGGCAAGATCGGCGGTCTCTGGTTCGACGGCAACTGGTCCAAGAAGGACGCCGACTGGGAAGAAGACGCCCTGTACGCCGTAATCCGGAAGCACCAGCCCGAGGCCATCATCGTAAACAACACAGGGCTCTCCGCCAGAGGGGAAGCCGGCAACCTGCAGCTGGACAGCGTAACCTTTGAACAGGGTCGTCCGGAACCCATGAACCGGGACGGTATGCGGAAGTACTTCGCCGCCGAAATGTGCCACACCATGAACGCCCACTGGGGTCACGGCGCCAAGGATATGAACTACAAGTCCCTGCCCCACCTGATCGAAACCCTCTGTGCCTGCCGGAAAGTGGGCGCCAACTACCTGCTGAACGTAGGTCCCAACGCAGAAGGCGAAATCACCACCATGCAGGCCGCTCTGATGGAAGGCATCGGCGACTGGATCCGCGCGGTTGGTCAGTCCATCTACAAAGCAAAACCCTGCGGCGTAGTGGGCACCGGCAAGAACTTTGCACTCCGGGACGGCAATAAGATGTACTTCTATGTACACGACCTGTCCGTAACCGGGGACAACAATGTAACCGTGGAAGGCGGTGCTGCCGGCGAAAAGAGCTTTACCGGCGTGAAGGGCACCATTTCCAACCTGCACTGGGTGGACAACGACGAAGCACTGGACTTCCGCCAGGACGAAAACAGCTTCGTGATGAACGCCACCGGATATCCCTACGGCACCAGCCTTGTGGTTCGTGTGGCAGAAGCGGATATTGCGGACTGAATGAAATGAAACCTATAGGGGAGATGGTGTATGCTGTCTCCCTTTTGTCATACACATAAACAAACAAGGAAGTCGTTCCTACAGGATTTTTCCCGCAGGACAGACTTCCTTTTCTTCTATTGATAATCGCCTTTGTATTCCTATAGACATAAACAGAACCAAACAGGCTATATGTCAATCCTGTTCATTGGTATTCTGCTGTAAATAATACTTTTTT